>CALQNE010000175.1 GCA_943331855.1 Bordetella parapertussis | reverse complement strand
GAAGACAAAGAAGCTTCGTTGAAAAAAATCCTGACTGACAACGGCATGACCATTACGGTTCCGTCGGCCACTTTCTTAGCTGAATTCAACAAAATTGGCGCTACGCTTTTGACTGACTGGGAAAAGAAAGCCGGCGCTCAGGGCACCGCTTTGATTGCTGACTATCGCAAACTTGTGCCTGCTAGGTGATTTTCGTTTTTGCTTGTTTTGATACTAAAGTGATGTCGCCCCATGAGAAAGCTGCTTGATACGTTGTACCTCGTGGCGGGCGGCATTGCCGCCCTCTGCATTTGCGCGATTTGCGCTTTGATGATTGGCCAAAGCGTGCTGCGCGAGTTTGGGGTCAAAACGGGGGCTGTCAATGATGTTGTGGCTTGGCTGTGCGCCGCGGCAGCTTTCTTGGCCATGGCGCATGCGTTTAAACACGGCGATTTTGTCCGCGTCACACTGTTGCTTGAAAAACTCTCACCGAAGCCGCGCCAGTGGTTCGAATTGGTATCACTCGGCTGTGCTTCAGTTGCGGTCGGCTATCTCGCGTGGTCGGCAACCTTATTCACCTACGAAAGTTGGGTCTTCAAGGACGTGGCAGGAGGCTTATTGCCCATGCCCATGTGGATTCCGCAAATGTCCTTTCTAATCGGCGCATGGTTATTTTTTATTGCGGTCATAGATGAGTTTGTGATTGTGCTTCGGGGTCACCGTCCTACCTATGTTGTTTCTGTTGAAGAACGGCACGCAAAGGGTGATTTTTCTTCGGACGTTTAAGGTTGTTCCGGCGTTTAGGCTGAATTTTTTAGAGATATTTTATGGAAACGCTCGGAATCGGTTTGTTTTTGCTGATCATCATGTTGTTGTTTTTGTCCGGTGGTATCTGGATTGCGATGACGCTGGCGATTTGCGGGTGGGTAGGGCAAGCTTTTTTTGTCAATACGCAGCCGGGTAAGAATTTATTCTCTGCTTTTTGGGAAACCAATGCCTCGTGGGAGTTGGCTGCCTTACCTTTGTTTATCTGGATGGGCGAAATTCTGTTTCGCACGAAGTTAAGCGAAGAGATGTTTGAGGGTCTGCGTCCTTGGCTCAATCGTATTCCGGGTCGCTTGATGCATACCACGGTGCTAGGCTGTGGGATCTTTGGCTCTGTCAGCGGCTCTTCTGCGGCAACCTGTGCCACGATTGCAAAGGTGGCTTTGCCTGAGTTAAAAAAACGTGGTTACGATGAAAGCCTGGCCTTAGGTGCCTTGGCAACGTCAGGAACATTAGGAATTTTGATCCCACCGTCAATCACGATGGTGGTGTATGCAGTCGCTGCGGATGCTTCGATTATCCGTATCTTTCTGGCTGGCTTTATCCCTTCGGCGATTTTAATGGCCTTGTTTATGGGCTACATCGCTTGGTGGTCTATTCGAAATCCATCCAAAGTCCCTGCAGCGGATCCGCCTTCAAGCTTTCTTGAAAAAGTGCGTAAAAGCGGCAATCTGATTCCTTGCGCGCTGTTAATTATTTTTATTGTCTGGGTCTTGGTGGCGGGCTACGCCACGGCGACAGAGTGTGCGGCCTATGGCGTGTTTGGTTCACTCGTGATTGCAGCGTATAGCCGCTCGCTGACGTGGAAGAACTTTTGGGAAGGCCTGATGGGCACCACGCGCACAAGCTGCATGATTATGATTATTTTGGCAGGCGCGGCCTTCTTGACTAAAACAATGGCATTCACCGGTGTTCCCCGAGAGCTTGCTGAATGGGTCAACGCGATGCAGTTGTCGCCGTATGCCCTGATCGGTTGCCTGGTGGTGGTGTATCTGATCTTAGGCACTGCGCTCGATGGCATTAGCATGATTGTGCTCACTGCTGCGGTCGTATTGCCGATGATTCAAAAAGCGGGTTTTGATTTAATCTGGTTTGGGATTTTTATTGTCTTGTTAGTTGAGATCGCCGAAGTGACCCCACCAGTAGGTTTTAACTTGTTTGTTTTGCAAAACATGACGGGCAAAGACAGCAATACGATCGCTCGCGCGGCCATTCCGTTCTTTATTTGCTTGGTGATTTGCATCGGGATCATCACGGTGTTTCCGACTATCGTGACGTTCTTGCCCGATTATGTGATGGGTAAGGCGAAATAGATGTTCAAATTTACACAATCATTTTTGCAAGATAGATGGTTTTGGCGCGCAGGGCTCTGCGTGCTTGTGGCAAGCGGATTAGCCGGTTGTAAAACGTATGAGGCTGCTTTGGGCAGTGGTGAGAATGTCACCGCCACAGATGCGGCACGCCTGACCCATAGTGGATTTTTAACGAATTACACCAAGCTTAAACCGATCGCAGCGATGCAGGGGATCGAGTGCTGGCGTGATACGCGGTTTGATCCTAAAAGCTTTAAAAAAATTTATGTAGCACCCATCGTTGTTTCGTTGGTGCCACCTAAAAACTCAAAAGAGGGTCAGGTCACAACCACGACTGTGGACCCAGCGGATCTGAAACAGTTGACAGATTACTTTCATCAAACTCTTCAAGAGACAATCAAACCGCAGTTGCCGATCGCCGCTCAAGCCGGTGCCGGCGTGGTCGTACTGCGCATGGCATTAACGGATTTGGTCCCGACCTCTGTGCCCGGCAGTATTGCAGGCACTTTGATCCCGTACGCCTTCATTGCCGAGGCGAGTTCGGGCAAGGTGACAGGCCGACCTGCTGGGTCGACGCCTTACTTAGGTGAAACGGGTATCGAAATGCAGTTTCGTGATGGTGCATCGGGCACGATTTTGGCAGAGTGTCGTGATACACAGATCGGTCGAAAATATGCGGCTGAACTTGACGCCGGTGCTGCGCAAGCGGCCCAGACCTGGGCGAACGGCTACATGAGCTCGTTTCAGTCTTGGGGCTACGCAAAGGCTGCGTTTAATAAGTGGTCGGTGCTTGTTGCCAAGCGCTTGGCTGAATTGCAAGACATTCAGCCCACGCCTTAACGCGTGCTGCGACGCGAACGCCGCAGCACTTATTTCAAGCGATCTTTTCGCAAACCGCCGCAGTGACTTGGGCCGTAGTGGCTAAGCCGCCTAAGTCGCGCGTGTGCAATCTTGGGTTGGCCGTGACGGCTTCGATTGCTGCCATCAAACGATCGGCTGCAGCTTGTTCGCCCAAATGCTCAAGCAACATGACAACTGACCAAAAAGTACCAATTGGATTCGCAAGCCCTTTGCCCATGATGTCAAAAGCCGAGCCATGAATTGGCTCAAACATAGACGGGTAGCGTCGTTCGGGGTCGATATTGCCCGTTGGCGCAATACCCAGACTGCCAGCCAACGCTGCGGCGAGGTCGCTCAGAATATCGGCATGTAGGTTGGTGGCGACCAGGGTATCAAGCGTCGCGGGTCGATTCACCATGCGTGCCGTGGCCGCATCGACCAGTTCTTTGTCCCAGGTCACATCTGGAAATTCTTTTGAAATTTGTACCGCGATCTCATCCCACATGACCATCGCATGACGCTGAGCGTTTGATTTGGTGACGACGGTCAACAGCTTGCGTGGACGTGATTGCGCTAATTTAAAGGCATAACGCATGATGCGTTCAACACCAGCGCGCGTCATCATGCTGACATCGGTTGCGACTTCAATTGGGTGTCCTTGATGGGCACGACCGCCTACACCTGAGTATTCGCCTTCTGAATTTTCGCGCACAATCACCCAGTCAAGTTGCGCGGGTGTGCAGCGTTTGAGGGGTGCGTCGATGCCGGGCAAGATGCGCGTTGGACGCACGTTGGCGTATTGATCAAAGCCTTGACATATTTTTAACCGTAAGCCCCAAAGCGTGATGTGATCCGGGATATGTGGGTCACCCGCAGAGCCAAACAGGATTGCATCCTTGCTGCGCAAGGGCTCAAGGCCATTCTCGGGCATCATCATGCCATGCTTGCGGTAGTAGTCACCACCCCAGTCAAAGTTCTCAAATTCAAACGTTAAGTTTGGATTTTGCCGTGCGAGTGCTTCAAGTACTTTTTGACCTTCTGGAACGACTTCCTTGCCAATGCCGTCACCAGGGATGGTGGCGATGCGATACGTTTTCATGCGGGATTCCTGATCACAAATTAAATTAATAAAAAAGGTGTGAGGTTATTCACCGCCGCCTTCATAGCGTTTGCCGCGTGCCAGCAACTCGGGTGTGCCAATGATGCCGTTTAATCCATCAAAGTCGAACATCTTGTCTCGAAAACCATCAGTGCTGCCCGTTGCCTTTAATTCAGCAAAATAGGTTTGCAAGGTTTTTGCGATCGAACGTACCGTGCCACCCGGGAAAATTGCGATTGAGTAGCCCAACGCTTGCAGCGCCGCGGTCGACTTCACGGGCGTTTTTCCGCCCTCAACCATGTTGGCTAACAAAGGTGCCCGGCCTTTGAAGCGTTCGTTCACGATGCGCATTTGCTCGTCGCTGCGTACGGCCTCGATGAATAAAATATCTGCGCCTGCGATGAGGTACTGTTCAGCGCGCTCGAGTGCTTGTTCAAAACCTTCAACAGCCACCGCATCGGTGCGCGCCATAATTAATGTATCGGCACGATGTCTTGAGTTGACCGCTGCTTTGATCTTGCCCACCATTTCGGCTGTTGAGACAACCGTTTTTCCGTCAAGATGGCCGCAGCGCTTTGGAAAACTCTGATCTTCGAGCTGAATCACGTTTGCACCATTGCGCTCGAAGCCGCGCACGGTGCGTTCAGTGTTTAACGCATTACCAAAGCCCGTGTCAGCATCCACGATAATGGGCAATTGGATCCGATCGCGCATCTGTGCAATTTTTTCATTCACTTCGGTAAAAGTGGTCAGGCCAACATCAGAGCGGCCGAGCGTGGTGTAAGCCACTGAAGCGCCCGAAACGTAAACCGCCTCAAACCCAGCTTGCTCTGCCATTAAGGCAGAGAGGGCGTCATACACCCCGGGCGCTAATAAAATTTCTGGCTGCTGCAAACGGGCTTTCAAATTAATCATCATCGTGTCTCTCATTTTTTATACATCTGGTCATTAGGGTATGAAGGCGTTTGCGGGCTCTTCGAACCAGTTTCGATTCTTACGTAGGCGTTGGGTCATCGCAAAGGCGTAAGGTGCGGCCTCAAGCAGAATCTGCATCTGCGCATCGTTGAGTTTCAGACCAGCGTTTTTTGCCATACGAGTTGCCAGTTCGCGAGTACTCGCGTCGCAGCCCGACGTGTCTGGTGTGAGGTCGGGGGCGGTTAGCGTAGGTGCTGGTTTTCCTGGTATGAGCGTGGGCCGTTTTGCACGCAAACCCGCCGCGAGCTCATAGGCGTGCCCTGCACGTAAAACTAAAGCATCGGCTTGGGGTGCGCCGACCAGTTGCACGCCCATCGGTAGTCCGATGGTGTTGAAGCCACAACAGACTGAAAGTGCCGGCCCGCCCGAAACGTTGGCGAACACTTGCGAGCTTCCACGTTGCCAGAAGGTGATCGGACGATGCGCCGTGATTGGCGAGGCCGGGCCGAATGTTGGCATCAAAAGCAAATCAAATTTTTCGTATACAGGTTGTAACTCGTTGAGCATGCGGCGATGTTCACGCGTGGCTGCGACGTAGTCGACTGATTGGAAAAGCGAGGCCGGCAAAATTCGACTCAAAAAGTCGTGCCCGAAATCTCCGGGGCGACTGATCAGGTTGTGCTGATGTACGGCAAAGATTTCGGTCTCGGCCAATACAACCTTGACATCCATGTAGTCCTGCATGGAACGCACGCGACAGTCTGAAACCTGTGCACCGAGTTGCTTAAAGGTTTCGATGGCTTGTTCAAGCGCTTGTTTGTGCTCAGGGTTGGCGATGATCTCTTCTTCCCACCAATGACGCAAAACTCCGATGCGTAGGCCTTTGACACCGCCGGTCAGTTGCATTTTGTAATCTGGAATCGGCTGTGCAAAACTGTTGCCGTCTTGCGGGTCGTGTCCTGCAAGCGCTTGGAGCATCAGGGCACAGTCTTCGACCGTCCAGGCCATGGGCCCGCAATGGTCAAAGGTAAACGAATTGGGCATGACACCCGTACGACTCACGAGTCCGGAACTTGGCATAAACCCCGCGATGCCACAGAGTGAAGCGGGGCCGCGAATTGAACCACCCGTATCGGTGCCTAACGCTGCCGGAACAAAGCCGGCTGCGACAGCGGCTCCTGAACCGCTGGATGAGCCACCGCTAAAGCGATCCAGACCCCAGGGGTTGCGTACTGGGGGCCAAGGTAGGTCGAGGGAAGGTCCGCCGTGCGCGAACTCGTGCGTATTGAGCTTACCCATTAAGACTGCGCCGGCTTGATACAGCTTAGTAACTGTGACGGCGTCTTTGGTGGGGACATAGTCTTGCGCAGTACGCGAACCACCCGTGGTGAGGATCTCTTTTGTTTCGTAGATATCTTTGGCGCCGAATGGTATTCCGTGCATGGGCCCGCGATAGTCTCCCGCCATGATTTGGGTCTCGGCGACCTTGGCTTGTTGTCGCGCTACATCAAAAGTGGGAGTGATGAATGCGCTTAGTTGATCATCGAGCGTTTCGATTCGTGCAATCTGATGATCGACGTATTCAAGCGGTGAGAGTTTGCGCGTGCGCAGAAGTTCTGCGGCTTGTGCGATGGTCAGGTCGTGCAGAGCGTTAGTCATGGGGAATGATCTCGTAAATTAAGCGGCGATTGGATCTAGGCCTTGACGTTTTAGCACCTCGGTGACGGCTGCGGTGCGCATAAAGGCAATCAGTGCATTGATCGAGTCAGAATGTTTTGAGTCTTTGAAAATCCCGATCGAAAACGTGGTGGATTGTTGAACTTCAGGGGGGAGTTTGGCAAAAATATGAATACCTTGAACTTGCATCAGTTCGCTCATCTGCTGAACCGCTAATTCAATTTCACCGCGCGCAACGGGTTCTCCTGTGAGGCCTTCGGCTAAAACGGTTGCCTTGGCGCGAAGCTCTTCGTCAAGACCGAGGCGTTTGAGCAGGCTTGCAAAGTACAGACCGCTCGCGCCTTGCTTGGAGTACACAAACGAACGGGATGCCCGTAAGGTAGCGATAAACGCTGTCGCCGTTGAAATGTCGGGTGCTGGCGCACCTTGTTTGACGGCCATGCCAACATCAGATGTCACCAGGTCAACCCGACCGCCCTGGCGCAAAATATGTTCAGCCTCAAGTTCGTTGATTGAGCCGGCGACGGCCATGACGAGATCGCCCCGCGCGCCTGCGCGAATACGTTCGGATAGTTTGGCCGTTGCGCCATATTCGATTTCAACCGTGACGCCAGAGCGCTTCTGAAAATCAGGGATGATTTCATTGAGCACGCTGCGTAAGGCAATCGTTGACATGAGTTTGAGTGTTGTGGCTGGGTTTGTCATGATTTATTTTTTTATAGATGAAGCAGTTGCGGGATATAAAAATAGTTTGTTGAGAACGAGTAGGCTCGTT
>CALQNE010000174.1 GCA_943331855.1 Bordetella parapertussis | reverse complement strand
GAATCAGATGTATTTGTTGGCCTATCGGATTTTGGATGCAGAAAGCCTAAAACTTCTCACCCTTGGCTCTCACGAGAATTTTTACCGCGATTTGAAACGTATCGAAGACTGAGCCGTTGACCTGGGATGCTGTTCAGGCGATTTTGTCGACCAATTATCGGGCCCGAGGCGGCCAGACGCGGATGAGGGTTGATTTCTTGCTCAAAGGAATCGTCTTTGGAAATGATGGTCGAGCCTTGTCACCATTTCACTCGACAAAAAAGGGCGGACGATGCTATCGGTATTACATCCCGCAGCGAGACGTCAAAGAGTACGCAGGCGCATCGGGCCTGCCACGAATGCCGGCAGCAGAGCTTGAGTCTGCGGTGCTTGAGCAATTACGGGGCTTGTTACGCTCACCAGAATTGCTTGCCGAGGTTCTGCCGCATGCGATCAGCCTAGATCCTAGTCTGGACGAGGCTAAAGCCACGGTTGCGATGACCCGCCTTGACGAGATTTGGGATCAGCTATTTCCTGCCGAGCAAGCGCGCATCGTGCGCCTCTTGGTTGAACGAGTGATTGTGTCACCAACCGAGCTGGAGGTGCGTCTGCGCGCCAACGGGCTTGAGAAAATAGTTCTGGAATTGCAAGCCGATCGCCTTCAGGCCAAGAACGAGGAGGTTGCAGCATGAGAGGCCTACACATCCATAAAAATGGCACGCCGGAAGTCATTGAGTCCAGCGATGGCCGTCTCACGCTCTCGGTGCCAATTCAGTTCAAGCGACGCGCAGGTCGTAAGTTGATTACGCTGCCCAACGGAGAATCGGGTGAGCCGAGGCCGTGGGGTATCGCCCCCACGGCGCTGCAACTTGCGTTGGCGAGAGGGCATCGCTGGCTTGCAATGCTGGAATCAGGGAAGGTGAGTTCTTTGCGAGAGATCGCGGCCCTTGAGGGCGTCGACAATAGTTACGTCAGTCGCATGATGAATCTGACGGTGCTTTCGCCTGATATCGTTGAGGCGATTCTGGACGATGCGTTGCCAGATCATTTGACGCTGTTTGATATTGCGGTGGATCCGCCGGCGCTTTGGGAAGGGCAACGGTTGAACTCGGTTACACGAGTCAATAGTTGCGAGTAAACAGCCAACCTATACGCTACCTGCTTTTTCTACGACAAGTACGCGAGCCTCACCTATTGGGTGAGCCACGTGTTCTGTGCCAACGGATGCGAAAAAAATATCGCCTGTTTCCAGAACTGTGGATTTTTCTTGTCCATCGATTCGATATTTCATCTCAACTCGACCATCCAACACAGCAAAAATCTCTTCACCATCATTGATGTGCCATTTGTATGGCTGATCAGTCCAGTGCAGACGTGTAGTGATGCCGTTCATGCTGGCAATATCTAAAGCCCCCCATGGGCGATCAGCACTGAATTCTTTGCTACGGATGATTTTCATCGTTTGGTCATTAGTGACTAAGTCATTGAGTTGTACTGGCGTTTCACTTCACAAACCCGAACTGAGTAAGGCGAGTAAGAATCTATCAATGCACTGCCATGTTATGCGTCCCAGTTGAACTTGGCAATACCGCGTTTAGGGGCAGGCATGTGGTGACATTGTGAATAGACCCCTACAATCGAATCGTGGGTGATGCGGCTAAACGTTTTGGACGTAAACATAGACTTGGTGTCTGTTGATTAGTGGTCAGCAAAGACGGCGTGCTAATCCTACGAAGGGGGGCAACTACCCGCATCGCATCAGTCGCCCCACCCCAATCGGAAATCCGCCTAATAGCTCAATACAAACGTCGGTTAACCGATAGTTGAGACTCATGAGGAAATCAGTTTTTCTATTCAAATCAATAGATTAAGAAATCAACGTCTATTCTCAGGCTTTGGCACGCATATTGCTTGATGGGGTGAAACCAACATTCAATAATTGGTCACACCTATTCAATTCAGGAGACATAACAATGCTACAAAAAACTCTAGTCAGCTTACTTTTTGTCCTGCTCTCTGCAGGAGCAAACGCTGAGGAATCACCCACACTCAAAAAAATACGTGACACGAACTCAATCACCTTAGGGCATCGCGAATCGTCGATTCCGTTCTCTTATTACAACAATAAGCAACAAGTGATCGGTTATTCGCAAGATCTCGCACTACGGGTAATCGATGCGATTCGCACAGAGCTAAAGATTAATAAATTAGATATTCGCATGATGCCCGTCACCTCTGCGAACCGAATTACGCTTGTACAGAACGGCACAATCGATATTGAATGTGGCTCGACCACGAATAATACTGAACGACAAAAACAAGTTGCTTTTTCAACCAGTATTTTCATCATCGGCACTCGATTGATGACAAAGACAGACTCTGGTGTGAAGGATTTTTCTAATTTGGCGGGAAAAAACGTCGTTACCACAGCGGGCACCACCTCAGAGCGCCTCTTGCGTCAGCTCAATGAAAAGACTCAGCCGAAAATGAATCTGATTTCAGCTAAGGATCATGGCGAATCGTTCTTAACACTCGAGACAGGACGAGCCGTAGCCTTCATGATGGATGATGCCTTACTGTATGGCGAAATTGCGAAGGCAAAAAAGCCAGGTAGCTGGGCTGTGGTTGGGACCCCTCAGTCGAAAGAAGCTTATGGTTGCATGCTTCGCAAAGAAGATCCTATTTTTAAAAAATTAGTCGATGCTGCGTTAACCAAAACCATGCTCTCGGGTGAAGCTGAAAAAATCTACGCAAAGTGGTTTCTGAGTCCAATTCCCCCGCTCGGCTTAAGTCTTGATATGCCGATGTCCCAAGACATGAAAGCGCTTTTTGCCGCGCCCAATGATCAGTCATTCGATTAACGGATCACGCGAGACGAATTGATGAACTATCAATGGAATTGGAATGTCTTTTTAAGACAAACTCCTACGGGTAATGAAACCTATCTTGATTGGATGCTTGCAGGGATAGAGGTGACGGTTAGTCTATCGCTCACCTCTTGGTTGGCGGCGCTAGTGTTAGGCATACTTGTTGGAACGTTACGCACGCTACCTAAAGGCATATGGCCTCGTTTAGCGATTGCATATGTTGAAGTGTTTCGAAATATTCCTCTGCTTGTTCAGCTCTTCATTTGGTACTTCGTCATTCCGGAGCTCTTGCCTTTGTCTTGGGGAAAGGCTTTCAAAGAAATCAGCCCAATGTGCCAGATGATTGGTGCGGCTTGGCTTTGTCTCAGTTTGTTTACTAGCGCCAGAGTGGCCGAACAAGTTCGAGCTGGTATAGAGTCTTTACCTAAGGGACAACGTATGGCAGGACAAGCGCTGGGATTGTCACTTGGTCAAACGTATCGCTACGTGTTGCTGCCAACGGCTCTTCGGGTCATCGTACCGCCTTTAACTTCAGAGTTTTTAAATATTTTTAAAAACTCTTCAGTCTGTTCAACGATTGGCCTACTTGAACTTGCTGCGCAGGGACGGCAACTGATTGACTACACAGCCCAACCCTACGAGTCGTTTGCTGCAGTAACTTTAGCTTACATGACGATCAATCTCACTGTGATGGTACTGATGAAAAAAATAGAAGTCTCCCTTTGTATCCCGGGTGCGACAGGAGTCAGATGACATGTACGAATTTGATTGGTCCTCCGTTCCTAGTTCTCTTCCTTTTCTGTTGGAGGGCATGAAAACCTCGCTCTCGATCACGCTGGTAGCAGTGGTGGCGGGTACCATACTGGGAACCTTCCTCGCTCTCATGAGCTTGTCATCCGTTACGCTGTTGGTTGGCTTTTCAAAAGCCTACGTCAACTTATTTCGTTCGGTGCCGCTGATTATGGTGCTGCTATGGTTTTTTTTAATCGTTCCGCAATTTGTACAAGCGGTGTTGGGTCTACCACCTAGCACTGATATGCGTTTGGCCTCAGCGATGACTGGATTCGCATTATTTGAGGCTGCTTATTATTCTGAAATCATTCGAGCGGGCATTCAAAGTATTCCGAAGGGGCAACTTAGTGCCTGTTTGGCACTCGGTATGAATTACAGGCAAGCCATGCAGTTAGTGATTTTGCCGCAGGCATTTCGAAATATGATCCCGTTGTTGCTAACTCAAGCGATCATTCTTTTTCAAGATACGTCCCTTGTCTATGTCTCGGCGCTTGCTGACTTCTTTGGCGCCGCCTACAAAGTCGGGGATCGCGACGGCAGGCTCGTGGAGATGCTGCTTTTTGCGGGTCTCGTTTACTTTGTTTTATGCCTTTCGGCCTCTTTGGTGGTGCGCTATTTGCAGCGGCGCCAGCATACAAATCAATAACGGATAAAAGGGATCGACTTGATCAATATTCATCAACTCAGTAAATACTACGGCTCCTTTCAAGTCTTAAAAGAATGCAACACGGCGATTAATCAAGGCGAAGTCGTGGTTGTGTGCGGTCCTTCCGGGTCAGGTAAATCTACACTCATCAAGTGCGTGAACGGTCTAGAGGCCTTCCATGCAGGTGAGATACTCGTGAATGGAGTTTCCGTTGCCGACAAGCGTACAAATTTATCGCAGTTGCGGTCTCAGGTCGGGATGGTGTTCCAGCATTTTGAATTGTTCCCGCACCTAAGTGTTGCTGCAAATCTTGCTTTAGCTCAGGTCAAAGTGCTTGGTCGCAGTCGCCAGGAGGCTCAGGTAAAAACCCTGGCGCTTCTCGAGCGTGTTGGAATGACAGCGCATGCGGATAAATATCCAAATCAGTTGTCGGGCGGCCAACAACAAAGAGTGGCCATTGCGAGAGCACTTGCTATGGATCCTATCTGTATGTTGTTTGACGAGCCAACAAGTGCGCTAGATCCTGAGATGATCAACGAGGTGCTTGACGTGATGAGTGAGCTCGCCCGAGAGGGTATGACCATGATGTGTGTCACGCATGAGATGGGATTTGCCAAACGTGTCGCAGATCGCATTATCTTTATGGATCAGGGACGAATTGTGGAAGATGTTGCGAAAAAAGAGTTTTTTGAAAATCCTCGATCACCACGGGCACAACAATTTTTATCCAAAATTCTCACACATTAAGCTAAATTGTTCATTCATTATCAAACCTGCACATGATCGCTAAAACATCTTTGACCTCGACTTCCGACAAGGCCGTTGATGGCCTGTCCTTTCTGAACCCTTACGCACCAGAACCTTGGGCCAGTTTTATTGAGCAGATTGATAGAGTGACACCCTATCTTGGCCCTTTGGCGCGATGGGTAGACACGTTGAAACACCCCAAACGCATATTGGTCGTTGATGTGCCTATTATTCGAGACGATGGGTCGGTTGCTCATTATGAGGGCTACCGCATACATCACAATCTGTCACGAGGACCTGGCAAAGGCGGCGTCAGATTTCATCCTGCAGTGACGCTCAACGAAGTCATGGCGCTGGCCGGCTGGATGACAATTAAGAATGCCGCACTCAATCTGCCCTACGGTGGCGCTAAAGGTGGTGTACGCATGAACCCGTTGGTTCATACTCCCAATGAAATCGAACGAATTACCCGGCGCTATACGTCAGAAATTGGTTCGGTTATCGGTCCGAGCAAAGACATTCCAGCACCAGATGTTGGCACGAACGAGCAGACCATGGCATGGATGATGGATACGTACTCTATGAATATCGGCGCAACGGCTACAGGCGTGGTGACCGGAAAGCCCATTCCACTCGGTGGCTCACTGGGCCGCCACGAAGCCACAGGTCGAGGCGTATTCATTGCCGCTCGGGAAGTAGGACGCAGAATGCGTATCCCCATAGAGGGTGCCCGAGTGGTTGTGCAAGGATTTGGTAACGTCGGGAGTACTGCTGCACGGATATTTCAAGAGGCGGGTGCAAAGGTGGTTGCCTTGCAGGACCACTCCACCACGATTTTCAATGAAAACGGCATCGATATTCGCGCAGCACAGCGGCATGTCGCAGCCCATGGCGATTTAAGAGAGCTACCTAGTGCGAGTGTGATTGACGAAGAGCAGTTTTGGGAATTGGAATGCGAGTTCCTTATCCCAGCAGCCCTTGAGGGTCAAATTCTTCCCGATCGTGCACAAATATTGCGAGCATGCTTGATCGTCGAGGGCGCAAATGGGCCGACCACACCTGCGGCCGACGATATTCTTAGTCAAAGAGGGATTACAGTCGTGCCTGATGTACTTGCCAACGCGGGCGGCGTAACTGTATCGTATTTTGAATGGGTTCAGGACTTTTCGAGCTTCTTTTGGACGGAACACGAAATCAACCAGCGATTAGAAAGGATTATGACGGGCGCAATCGATTCGATTTGGACTATCGCTGAACAGCACAGAGTGTCGTTGCGCACTGCGACGTTCATCTTAGCCTGCCAGCGAGTGCTGTCCGCGCGTGAGCAGAGGGGGCTTTACCCTTGATGCCGTGGGTGCGATGGCTGTCCACTGATCTTCGCACAAAGCGTTTGACGTGGATCACTATGGCCATTTTTGCGCTCTCTCTTATCGGAATTTGTACCTATCGGTTGTCGTGGAATAGTGGAATACACCACCTAAAACAAGAAGAGAGTCGCAGGTTAGATGTATTGGGCTTGGCTATAGATGGGGTTGTTACACGTCATGCCTCTATTCCGAGTGCGATTCAAGTGAATAGAGAGGTTATCCATCTACTGCAGGCTGCCGACCCGTCGCAGTCGATATACCGTGATTCAGTCAATATTTTTCTTCAGCAATTGAACAATCAATTGGGTGGTCCTGTTCTCTTTGTCATGGATACAAGCGGTCATGTCGTTGCCTCTAGTGACTCGATGTTTTCAATGAACCTGCTTGACGAGGATTTGTCGTACATGCCTTTTTTCCGGAGTGCATTAAATGGAATTCCGGCCAGACATTACGCTGTAGACCCGATTCGCCCTGAGCCGGGCTACTTTTTTGCGCAACCAATCCGTGACGAGTCTCAGGCCTGGCGAGTGATCGGTGTGGCTGTGGTGCAGTCAAGCTTAAGAGAGCTCGAAAGTCGATGGCCCCGCTTAGAGTCACCTTCGATTATTGTGGACAACAATCATGTCATCTTACTTTCGTCAGACGAGCAGTGGCGCTATGCGAGCCTTGAACCCCTGTCAGGCGAGGCTATGGTTGATTTTGATTTCAGACCCTATGCCGATCGAAAAGTCGGGTTGAGATCACTTGGAATCTCTACAACTGGAGCCCAAGAGGGAAAAGTGATTGAATTACCTAGGCACTTGTTGAAATCTGATCAATTCTTTAATGAGAATGAACCGTATCTTTTGTTGTCACGTAATTTGCCAGAGACCGCCTGGCGAGTGATCGTTTTCTCAGATTTACGTCAGGTGCGTGTTCAAGCCTTGTCCTTTGCTCTGCTGGCGGTCGTTGCGTTTGGATGTGTATTACTTTTCACTATGATTCTCTGGCAGCGATCGCGCCTCGCACGAAGTCGTGAACAGACACGCGCCATTCTTGAGCATTCTCATCATGAGCTTGAATTAAAGGTAAAGGAGAGAACCGAGACACTGAACCAGATGATTGGCCGACTAAAAACGGAGGTTTCAGAGCGCGAGCATGCTGAACGAACCCTACGTGAGGCGCAGGACGAATTGGTGCAGGCTGCAAAGTTGGCTGTTGTTGGTCAAATGGCGGCGGGGATGACGCATGAGTTAGCTCAGCCTCTAAATGCCTTGCGCACCTTGTCGGACAATGCAATTTCGTTCATGAAAGTTGGCAATCATGATGTCGCTGGCAAAAACATTAATCTAGTCAG
>CALQNE010000173.1 GCA_943331855.1 Bordetella parapertussis | reverse complement strand
AGGCCCAGTCCCAGGCTAAAGACAAAGGCATCTATAAAGCGTGGATTGTTTAAGATCGCTTTGAACCAGCGCAGCGACAAGCCGTTCACTGGCAACGAGATGAAGCCATCGCCCGTAAACGCCACGGCGCAAACCATCACGATGGGCGCCAAAATAAACATGATAAAAATCGTATGAAAAATCAAACCAATGGGGCCGTTGCGTAAAAACATGTTTGCCCCCTAGTTAAAAACCGCGCCGTAGCGCTTTTCGATTAAACGATTGGTCGAGATCAACACGACAATCGTTGCTACCAGCAAGAGCATGGCCAACGCGGCACCGAGTGGCCAGTTCAGGGTATTTAAAAATTCATCATAGGCTGCAGTCGCCACGGTTTTCAGACGACGACCGCCCACGATCGCAGGTGTTGCGAAAGCGCTAGCCGACATCGCGAACACCATGATCGAACCCGATAAGATCCCAGGCATCACCTGCGGCACAATGACACGCCTGATGACTGTGAACTGGCTAGCCCCCAACGATAACGCCGCGGCCTCGGTCGACGGGTTGATTCGTTGCAGCGAGGCCCACACAGCAATCACCATGAAGGGCACCATCACGTGCGTAAGCGCAATCCCAACGCCCAGATTTGAATACATCAAACTCACGGGCCCCGAAGCTAAGCCTAAGGCCTGCAGAGCTTTGCTAATTAAGCCGGTCGAACCAAACAATAGCGCCCAGCCCAAGGTGCGCACCACCACTGAAATCAAAAGCGGCCCCAACACCACCATTAAGAACAGACCTTTCCAGGGATTGCGCATGCGCGACAACACATAGGCCTCGGCGGTACCCAGCACCACGCAAGCAAGTGTGACGGCTAAGGCCACACCGAACGTGCGCGCGAACACTTCGTAGTAATAGCTATCCGTCAAGACCTCAAGATAATTTTTTAGTGAGAACGAAACTTGTATCCCACCGTAAAACTCGAAATTAAAAAAGCTGATCAAAAATACGCTGGCAAGCGGCGCAATCAAAAAGGTGGCGTACAGCACCAAAGCTGGCGTGCTCAGCAACCAGGGGACTTGTGTCGGTTTGATTGCCGCCATGATAAGTGTCTAGATCGCTTACGCGGCTAAGCTTGTCGCGGCGAGGCCGCAACGGGACGCATGTCTTGCGCGCGCCAACGCAGATGCACGGGCGCACCTTCTTCTGGCACGGCGAGGCCATCATTTTGTCTGATCACCAGCACCTCGCCAACTGACGTACTCACTTGACACAGCCAGTGATTGCCCTGAAACACGCGCGTCTTCATGATGCCTGGCAAGGCAGACGGCTGAGGCTCTGTAAAAAGAATTTTTTCTGGGCGCACGAGCACACTACCTAACAGTATCGTCGCGCCTTCAAGCGGCAACACCGCTTCACCAATGCGAATAGAGGGTATCGCAGCAGAGGTCTCTGGCTGTGTTTTAAAAATATTCGCCTTTCCTAAAAAGCCCCCTACAAATTCAGACTTGGGTTGCTCATAGGCCGCAAACGGCTCGGCAATTTGCTCGACACGGCCTTGATTCATCACCACGATACGATCCGACAAGGCAAGCGCCTCTGACTGATCATGGGTCACCAGCAGCGTTGTCGTCCCCAGTGTGCGTTGAATGCTACGCAATTCAAGTTGCATCTCTTCACGCAGCTTGGCATCAAGATTAGACAGGGGTTCATCAAGCAGCAAGACGCCAGGTTTAATCACTAAGGCACGCGCCAAGGCCACGCGTTGCTGTTGCCCCCCTGACATACGCGCCGGGTAACGATCGGCAAGATGCGTGAGGCCCACGAGTTTGAGGATATCAGCCACGCGATCGGCACACTCTGCCGTAGAAACGCCTTGCATCTCAAGGCCAAAGCCCACGTTTTGCGCAGCGGTCATATGCGGAAACAGCGCGTAGTTTTGAAACACAATCCCTAACCCGCGCCGATTCGCGGGGACGTTGCGCAGCTCTTTTCCATTTAAAACAATGCTGCCAGACGTCGGCTCAACAAACCCGGCAATCATCTGCAGGGTGGTTGTTTTGCCGCAGCCCGACGGACCCAAGAGCGAAACAAACTCTCCTTGCGCAATCGACAGGCTCAGGCCGTCGACCACAGCGGCAGCGCCGTACCGCTTGGTTAAACTATTTAGAACAAGGTAGGTCATGGCGCAGCGCTCAACTTAAACAGCGGCTCTTAACGTTCGATTTCGCGAGTCCAGCGCTTATCCCAGGCAGTGCGATTGTCATTGATGACATCCCAATCCACCACGATCAAATCAGCAGCACGCTTGCCAAGCGGCAGCGGTACATTTGCATCATCTTTGACAACTGCTTTTTTGTTCACAGGGCCATAACCATAAGACGTACCCATCAACCCTTGAACTTCAGGTGTCAACAAATACTGGATAAAGTCTTGCGCTAACGGGTTGGCTTTGGGTTTTGCGATCGGGCAAACCGAAGACAGCAAGGCATAAGCGCCTTCTTTAGGATAGGCAAAGCCCACTGGGAAACCAGTATCTGCAAAGGACTTCACTCGGCCCGTGCCCCACACACCGATCACGGCCTGACCGCTTTGGAATAGCTCGGTCATTTTGCCGGGCGATGGTTCATAGACCAGTACGTTTGGACCAATCTTGTCTTTAAACGCTTTGAAGCCTGGCTCAATGTTTTTTTCACCACCCCCGCCTGCACGCGCAAACTGCACCACGGCATGTAAACCATAAGTGTTGTTCAGCGGAGGGATCACGAGCAGCTTTTTAAACTTAGGATCAGCAAGGTCATTCCAAGACGTGGGTGCGGCCCAACCTTTTTCAGCAAACACCTTTTTGTTGTACATGATGCCGGTTGCAACGATCCCCAGTGCAACGGCCTTGTCGTCTTTGTAGCGTGCCGTCGCATAGATGTCATCAGCTGGCATGCCTTGAATCGGCGCACAAAAGCCTAAAGCGATCGCCTGATACATTGGGCCATCGTCCACAATTGCCACATCAATTTCTTGATTACCTTTTTGCGCCTGCAAGCGCGCAACGGTATTCGTTGAGTTACCCGCCACAAAATCGATCTTGACGTTATGCTTTTTTTCGAACGGCGGAAAAATATCCTTACGCATGATGTCTTCAAACGAACCACCATAGCCTGCGACAACTAGTTTCTGTTGGGCCGAGGCCGTGGCGGTCAACCCGAGCACCATCAGGCTCGTTGCCGCAATTGCAATCAATTTATTCATTCTATTTTCCTGGTAAGAGCACGTCACGATTGGCTGCGATACGCGCTCACCCAAACAACAAACCCACATTGTTCGGGTGAGATAAAGGACAATTACATATACTTCTTAAACCAAGCCTGCGCTTGTTCCCAACCTTCTTTGGCCTCAGCCGCGCGATAACTTGGGCGATAGTCGGCGTGAAACGCGTGCGGTGCCTTGGGATAAATCACAAACGTTGACGCCTTGGCCGCGGCCGAACCTTTTTCAAGTGCTGCTTTCATGGTGTCAATCGTGCTGACCGGGATGCCGGCATCTTCGCCGCCATACAAGCCTAACACGGGGGCATTCATTTGCGCCGTCACATCAACGGGGTGCTTAGGCTTCATGGCGTCAGCATCACCCACCATCCGGCCATACCAGGCTACGCCCGCTTTAAGGTTAGGATTGTGTGCCGAATACAGCCACACAATACGGCCACCCCAACAAAAGCCGGTGATTGCCAAACGTTTGGCGTCGCCACCATTGGCAGCGGCCCACTTCGCGGTTGCATCCAGATCACTCATCACTTGTGCATCAGGCACTTTGTTAACGATCTCGGCGAACAGTTTGGCGTTATCGGTGTACTTCGAAGGGTCGCCCTGGCGTGCATACAGCTCAGGAGAAATCGCCAGATACCCTAACTTGGCAAAACGACGGCACACATCCTTAATGTGCTCGTGCACACCAAAGATTTCTTGAATGACAAGAATCGTGCCAAGGTTGGTTTTACCTTCGGGTGCTGCGCGGTAGGCCGGCATCATGCCATCGGCGACCGGGATTTTGACTTCGCCGGCAACTAAGCCGGTGGCGTCGGTGGTGATAACGGTTTGAGCCATCACCGGGCCGGCAGCCAGGGTAAAGCCCCCCGCCAGCGAGGTCGTTAAAAAGCCACGACGATTTAAAGTCAGTGGGGGTAGCAAGCTGTCAAATTCTGGGGTGGGTTTGTTCACGACGGATCTCCTGTAAGTTTGTTGAGTTTATCCCTTGCCCGTCATTTTGGGCAGGTGTTTTTGTTGAGTTGTATGATCCACGACATTGACTGACATCACACCTACAAAAATCCCCGGAGACTCACACAATGACCGCCCCCCAGTCCACCCGCCCCAATGACCGCGCGCGCTTAATCAAACTGCTCAAGCCGCAGTCTGTCGCAGTCATTGGCGCTTCAGACGACCCCTTACGCATTGGCGGGCGGCCAATCTCGTACATGCTAAGCCAAGGTTACAAAGGCAAGATTTTTCCGGTAAACCCCAATCGTGCAACGGTACAGGGCCTAACAAGCTATGCCTCGATCGCCGCCTTGCCTGAAACGCCGGATGTCGGAATTGTGATCGTGCCAGCCTCGGCCGCACTTGAGTCGATACGCGCCTTGGCTGAGCGCGGTTGCGCCGCCGCAATTTTGTTTAGCTCGGGCTTTGCCGAAATAGGCCCCGAAGGTGCCGCGGCCCAACTCGAATTGGTTCGGGTGGCACATCAATACGGGATGCGGCTGATCGGCCCCAATTCTTTAGGCCTGATCAACCCCGTTCATAAGTTTTACGCAACCTTTGCAACGGGTTGTGAACTTGAGTTTCCAAAACCGGGTGGCGTGGCGATTATTAGCCAATCGGGTGCCTATGGCGCACACTTAATGGCCGTTGCAACCGCCAACGACATTGGCCTGTCTGCAGTCATCATGACGGGTAATGAGGCCGACTTAACGGTGGGCGATATGTTGCAAGTTGCGGTCGATGACCCCGACACCACGGTCATCATGCTCTATTCAGAAGGCATCAAAGAGGCCGCCGGCTTTGTTGCAGGTCTAGAAGCCGCGCGCCGCGCACGCAAGCCCGTAGTCATGATGAAGGTTGGGCGCAGCGCGGTCGGCAGCGCCGCTGCGCAATCACACACCGCCTCGATTGCGGGCGACGACCGCGTGACCGATGCGGTACTCAAAGAACTGGGTGTCGTGCGCGTGCAAACCACCGAACAGATGTTGGATATCGCGCGCTTGGCTTCGCGAGGGATTTATCCTGAAAACAATACCTTGGGCGTGATCACAGTCAGTGGTGGTGCGGGTGTGATTATTTCGGATGCGGCGGATGCAATTGGGTTGCCCATGCCTGAGATGCCGGCTGAATCGCAAGCACGCTTGCTGAAGCTATTGCCGTTTGCCGCGCCGCGTAATCCGGTTGACGTGACTGCACAATATTTGAATGAAATGAGTTTGATCAGCACCTTCACCGATGCGCTGATCGCCGAGGGTAAATACAGTTCTATTTTGGGTTTCTTTACGTACACAGGTTGTGTGCCCAGCATTGCACCGCGTTTACGCGAGCAATTAAACATTGCACGCAGCAAACACCCGAATTGTATTTTTGCCTTGTCGTTAATGGGTGGACGCGAACAGATTCGCGACTATGAACGCGATGGTTTTACTGTCTTTGAAGACCCTGCACGCGCGGTCGTCGCGATCGAAGCCATGGGGCAATTTGGCCGCGCCTTTGCCAAACCTGCAAACCAAGTTGCACCCGTAATCGCACCCTTTACCTTGCCGCACACTAATCCAAGTGAAGCGCAGGCAAAGTTATTACTGGCGCAAGCAGGCATCCCCTCAGCACCCGAAGAGGTTTGCCTCAGCGCAGATGCTGCTGTTGAAGCCGCAAAAAAAATCGGCTATCCCGTCGTGATGAAAATCGTCTCGCCAGATATTTTGCATAAGTCTGAAATCGGTGGGGTGTTGTTAGATATTGAAAACGAGGCCGACGTACGTGCGGGCTTTGATTTACTGATGCAACGCGGTCGCACCGCCGCCCCCAAGGCCAAGCTAGATGGTGTGCTGGTGGCCAAACAATTGAAAGGCGGCGTCGAATGTATTTTGGGTATCCATCGCGATCCCGTCTTCGGCCCCGTCGCCATGTTTGGCTTAGGTGGGATTTTTGTCGAGATCTTGCAAGACGTGGTGCTGCATCGCTGCCCCTTCGGTGAAGACGTTGCCGAAGAAATGATTCGCTCAATCAAAGGCGCACCACTTTTACTCGGTGCGCGTGGCCGTACACCGGCTGATATCAAGGCGCTGGCAAAGATGTTGTCACAACTATCTGCGTTTGCAGTAGCCGCAGGGCCAAGGCTGCAATCAATCGACCTGAACCCCGTACTCGCCATGCCAGAAGGGCAAGGCGCGTACGCGGTCGATGCGGTGATTGAGGTAAATAACGGCGATTAGGCGCGCGCAACGAGCCGCTGCGCGGCAGCGGTGACGTTGGGGACAATGATCAGCAAGGTCTGCGAGAGCGCATAAACGGCTGCGTAAATTTCAGTCATTTTTTCGGCAGCATATTCATGCGCGATCATATTTCTTAATTCGCGGATTTTGATCATTTGGCTTGCGTCTAACCAACCGCGTTTTTCGGCTCGGTAGATGCGATCAAGCACCGTGCTGGCGCCAGTAAGCTCGATTTCATCAAACAAGCGAAAAACGCGCTGTGTCAATAAGTCGGCGACTCTGGCAAACCGGCTGGTTAACGACTCAAGACGCTCGAGTTGTTCAGGCGGCAAGTACTCTTGGCCAATTAAGTCGACGCACCGCGCAATAGAATATTCAAGATGAGTCGCAGCAAGCACCAACCCGTCAGTCTCTTCTTTGAGCATATCGAGCTTATTGCGGCTCACAACAACACCCCATGCTCGAGCGCCATTTTGGCAAAAGGGCGATTAGCGTCGGCGAAGACTGCAACATCGATTTTGCGTTCGCCCAATTGTTGGTGAAGCGATGCCAAAATTTGAAGCTTAGCCATCACGTTGATTTTTTTTGAGAGCACCAACAAATCGATATCACCGCCTTTCGCGTTGTCATCTACCCTTGAACCAAATAGGTAAACCTGCGCGTCAGCATCGGCCGAATGAACAGCATCATGGATAGCTGCTAATTCTTCATGTGCTAAGCGCATGGTTACCTCCTTTTAGAAAAGATGACTGAATGGTCGAATTATCGACCGATTCAGCCCGCCCGACAAGGGATAGCAGTTACTTAACCTTAGGCACCACCCCAGTCATCGGCGGCATCAAGAAATCAAAGTCGGCGCCCTTGTCGGCTTGTGTGACGCTTTGCAAAAATAATTTGCGATAGCCGCGCTGTGCTGTCGGCACCACTGCAGGCTTTTCAGCCTGACGTCGTGCAAGCTCGGCATCACTCACCAACAGTGACAATTCACGGTTCTCAACGCTTAAGCGAATGCGATCACCGTTTTGCACATAAGCCAATGGCCCACCAATCGCCGACTCAGGCGTCACGTGCAACACGATTGTGCCGAAGGCTGTGCCGCTCATGCGACCATCTGAAATCCGCACAATGTCTTTGCAACCGGCAATCGCTAATTTTTTAGGGATCGGCATGTAGCCGGCTTCAGGCATTGCCGCACCTTTGGGGCCGATATGTTTGAGCACCAAAATATCGTCGACAGTCACATCTAAATCAGGCAAGTCAATACGATTGGCCATGTCTTCAAGGTT
>CALQNE010000172.1 GCA_943331855.1 Bordetella parapertussis | reverse complement strand
TGAAACCTATCGAATTTTAGGTTTACAAGCCGTTGAAATGGTTTTTATTGGCTACAACACCCCGGTGCACAATCCACCGGCACCCGAACACGATGCACTCTCAAATTTTCATAACGAACTCGTCATGCAATCAGGGGCTTATCAAAACGGTACTTGGGTCGTCGGCGTTGCAAAAGCTGGCGTTGAAGAAGGTGTCGAACAGATTGGCAATTCAATTATTGTGGCACCGTCAGGTGAAATCGTTGGCGCCTGCACCACACTCGGAGACGAACTCGCGATTGCACGATGCGATCTGGATTTGTGCAACTCGTATAAAAATACGACCTTTAACTTTGCGCGGCATCGTCAACCAGAGCACTACCGAATGATTGTAGAGCGTACCGGGGCTGTTGCGCCTGAGTGAAATACTGTGCCTTGTTGCTGAGTCACGAAAAATCAATTTGTGACTCAGCAGCCGCTGAAATCACCAGGCAGACTCCAGTAGATTCACATAGTCGGCTGCAGTCAACGCACGAGGATTAGTCTTGTGCGCATTGTCGGCGAGCGAAGCCTGCGCTAATGACTGAAAACTGGTTTTTTCAACACCAAGCGCTTTGAGCCCCGCAGGTAGGCCTAGGCGTTGATTCAAGCGTAAAAACGTATCGACTAAATCTGTTGTGGCCGGCAAATCCATTGCACGGCAAAGCAGCTGCAATTTATCTTTGAGTACGACAGCATTGATCGCAAGCACATGCGGCAACATGATCGCATTGAGCGTGCCGTGATGATAACCAAGTGCACCGAGTGAATGCGACACTGAATGCACTGCACCCAAACCTTTTTGAAAACAGACCGCACCTTCAAGAGCACCCATCATCATGTTCCAACGTGCGTCTGCATCTTGGCCATCCACAACGGCTCGTTCAATATTTTTAAATAGTCGCGTTAACCCATCCAGCGCAATCGCATCAATCGGTGGGTTGATTAAAGGCGAGCAAAACGTTTCAACACAATGCGAGAGTGCATCCATACCCGTTGCTGCCGTCATGTACTTTGGCAGCGATCGCGTCAAGTCAGGGTCACAGATGGCAACGCTCACAATCGTTGGACAGCCAACGCCAGCTTTGATGCCGTTATTAAAAATGATGACTGCCGAACGCCCCACTTCGCTACCGCTACCCGAGGTCGTTGGCATCAAAATCAAGGGTGGCGGTTGAATAATTGGATGCGGGCGGGCATTGCGATTGCAATATTCCCAAAGCGGGACGGGATCGCTGCACAGTACGGCAATCGCCTTCGCCAAATCTAGCGTTGCGCCGCCACCGATACCGATAATGCCATCACACCCATTTAACTGGTAAGTCTCAAAACCTGCTACAGCCGCGTCTTCGGTGGGATTGGGCGGCGTTTGATCAAAGATGACGGCACTTTGCATACCACCCAACGAACTGGTGGCCAGCTCGAAGACGCCGGCAGCGCGTACGCCCTTGTCCGTCACAAACAGAGGCTTTTTGATCTTTAAGTTTTGAGTTTCAAAGACTAATTGCTTGCTTTCACCGTGACCAAAGTGTACTTTCGTGTTGAACGACAAAATTGCCACGATGTATTGACCTCAAAGGTTGTCTGAACGGCACTAAGTTAAAGTATTTATTTACTGCAAAGCAAGTCATTCAAAAAAAACCAACCCAACACGACGCGTCATACCCGTTCACCCTAGAGACAAAAAAATGACTAATCTTAAAAAAAATGCAGGCACAACAGCCACTACCCCGACGAGTCTGCCTGCGCACGGTCAAGTGGATCAGCAGCGTTTTAAGCGCATACCCGTAACAGAGATGACGGCAGACCAGAAGAAGTATTTTGATGGGTTGATGGCGGGCCCCGTATCCGGCACGGGCAGTGCGGGGGTTGTACAAGGCGCCACAAGCTTAGGCGCACCGTTTAACGTCTATCTGCGCAGTCCAGTGCTTGCTGACCGCTTGCGCGTAGTCGGAGAATACTTGCGCTTTGAAAGCTCAATACCTGCAAGACTAAATGAATTTGCCATTTTGATCACTGCCCGCCAGTGGACAGCGCAATATGAATGGTTTGCGCATCAGCGCCTCGCACTCAAGGCGGGATTAAATCCAGAAGTCGCAGCTGATCTTGCACTAGGCAAACGCCCTGCAAACATGAAACCTGACGAAGAAACGGTCTATAACTTCTGTCAAGAAATGCATACGAATCACGCTGTCAGCGACGCAACGTATCAGGCTGCATTCGATCTTTTTGGCGAACAAGGGATCGTTGATCTGATTGCAGTCAGTGGCTATTACGTGATGGTAGCAATGATTCTGAACGTCAACCGCACGCCGCTGCCCGCCGATAATCCTCTGCCTTTACAACCCATTGCCTAAAGCAAATAACACCCGCGCCCAAAGGCGCTGACTGAGGTCGTTTTTTAGAGACGACCTCAGTAGGGGATATTTAGTCAGACTTAGCACCCGAAGCACGCGCCACTACGCCCCAGCGATCGGTTTCTTTCTGCAAAAACTCACTGAAGGCTTGTGGCGATGCTTGCACAAAAGGCTCAACACCGACTTTGCGCATGGCTTCGACCAACTCAGGCGAATTAGCCGCTGTCGCTAAAGCCGTATAGAGCTTATCAATGATGGGCTTCGGTGTTTTAGCGGGCGTCATGACACCAAACCAGTTGAAGGCCAAAATTTCAGGGAAGCCCTGCTCAACGGACGTCAAGGTATTGGGCAACAAGACTGCCCGTTGCGTATTGGTGATCGCAATCGCACGCAGTCGACCATCTTGCACCAAGGGATACAGAGGAGGCAGATCGACAATGATCCCATCCACGTGCGCGCCCAACAAATCGGCGATGGCAGGGCCTGCGCCTTTATACGGTACGTGAACAATATCACCACTACCCGCTGCACCACGCAATAACTCAATCGCCAAGTGCGGCAAACCACCACTGCCTGACGAAGAGATTGTGACGCGGCGTGTCTTGGACAAGGCAATTAATTCTTGCAGTGTCTTAGCGGGAACCGAAGGATGAATCGCCAACAACTCTGGCGTTTGAGCAACCGTGGTCACGCCAACTAAGTCCTTTAGTGTATTGAAAGGAATCTTTGCAAACGTATGTGGACTAATAACGAGCGGGCTTGCACTGGCGAACGTAATCACATAACCGTCTGGTGCAGCCTTCGCAACAAAATCAGTACCAATCAAACCGTTACTACCAGACTTGTTCACTACGACAACCGACACGCCCAAGAGCTCGCTCAGTTTAGGCGCAAACAAACGCGCCACAATATCATTTGATCCACCAGGCGGAAATCCTACGATCAAAGAAATGGATTTATTAGGATAGTCTTGAGCGAAGGCCGCAGCGCCCAAAGCACCAGAGATGCACACCCCGATCAGACCACCTAACAGAACACGTTTTAGTTTTTTAAATAATCTATTCATCTCACACTCCTAAAAACGATTAAGCAACCAATCAGTCAAACGATCCACCCATTATTCGGCGATGGGGTCTAGGTCAAGTCTCATGGCGATCCCTTTTAAAGCAGTTGAAACAGGTGGATAACGATGCACCACCAAAGGATCATGCCCAGGAATCACGTGACGCGGCGACTGAGCCAAGGCAAGTAAGCGGTCATACCCTTCGATCGCCTGGCCCAGGTGATACACCAAATGAAAGCAACGCTTCTGCTCGAAATGCTCGTAGTAATGGCTGGTATCTGAGGCCAGTACGACCCAGCCACGTGCGGTATGCACGCGCACCACTTGCATCCCCGCCGTGTGACCACCAATTTTATGCACGCTAATGCCGGGCGCAATCGTTGCATCGCCCTGATGAAAAATCACTCGGTCTTTATACACAAGCCGAATCATCCCCGCAACGTGATCCACTTCAAAGGCGCGACTGAAACGATCGCAGCACATGTAGCGGCCGGTCGCAAACGCCATCTCATCCTCTTGAAGATGAAACTTTGCTTTCGGAAATTCATCGAAGGTACCCACGTGATCATTATGCAAATGCGTGATCACGATTTCGGGCACCTCTTTTGTATCAATCCCCAAAAGCTTTAACGCATCAGCAGGACGACGCAACAACGTGCGATGCCGCTTGTCGGCCATATCTTGATTGAAGCCCGTATCCACTAAAACCAGACGCTGCCCATCCCTGATCACCCAAAGGTAATAATCCATTGGCATTGGTACATCGTGGGGATCGCCCCCCACAAAATGATCGGGACGTCGACCATCGCGGGTCGCGTACTTTAAGGCAATCACCTCATAGCATGGCAGGTCAACTGTAGGATTCATATGCACTCGCACACTTAGCCAGCTGCTTTTGACGTCAGTTTCATCAAGTCGCCCACATTCGCGCAATTCTCGATTGACGCCACGGCGGCGGCAATTTCAGCCGCACGCTTAGCGCCCAACACGGGGATCACTAGGCTATCGAATTTTCCACGCAATTCATCATCGCTCATTGAGTTTTGAATGGATCCCTTCGGGTAATCAATCTGCGATACAAATTTAGAGCCATCATCCATCACCATGGTCATCAAACATGACACCCCGCGCGGCAGCGAATCGTCAACAGTAATATTGACCAAATCGGTCAAACGAATCAGCTCTGCTTCGCCAAGACGGGCATCGTTGTACTGCGCGAATAGGGCTTGACCGTCGAGCAAGGCGACTGCCACCGAATACGGCAGGCTGACCTGTGCCTCGTGATACGTTTGTGGACGCTTGTTTTGATGATACAGCGCCCAATCAGAATGACGCGCCATCTCAATGGCACGGATGCGCTTCAAGTCGGGCGCGTGTTTACGACGAATCTCAAGTGCACAGTCAATCGCATTATGGATCGGACGGGCGCACGAGTAAGGCTTAAATTCGATATCCAACTGGTAAGGCTGTGAAAAATCTTTCACGAGCTGCGAAGGATCGCTTTTATCTGTGAAGGCAGCCAAAAAGCCACGCTCACCTTCAAAAATTGTCGCGGCTCCTGTAAACCCTAAGCCCGCCATAGTGGCCGCAGTCACACCATTACGCGCAGCAGGACCTGGATTGAACCGCTTCTGCATCGAAGGGCCATACATTTCCATTAAACCTGAAGCTGAGGCACCCGCCATGCCCAACGCAGAGACGATTTGTTCTTCAGATAGCCCCTGCAATTTGGCCGCAGCAATTGTGGCACCGAATACACCCGTTGTAGGAGTCGTGTGAAAGCCGCGATTACGCAACGAGGAGTTTGCCGCCTTACTGAGACGCTCCATCATCTCGCAGCCTGCAGCCAGCGCCACCAATAACGCTTTACCGTTGGCACCCACCTGCTCTGCCGTCGATAAGGCCGAAGAATAAACGGGAGGACTAAAGTGAAACAATGCAAGTACGTCAATGTCATCCAGTTCAATACTGTGTGACGAAATGGCATTGGCAAAAGCCGCCTGCATGGCCGGTACTCGACCCTCGCCACCAATCAATGTGGACTCAGCGTGACCACCTGTAATCGCCGCGAACTTGCGTGCGACCTGACCACTTTCACTTTGACTGCCTGAAATCGCAACACCAAGATAATCCAATAACAAGCGCTTAACTGATTTTTTTGTCGCTTCGGTTAACTGTGCATAATCAAATTTTGAAAAATGCGCAGCAAGCTGATCCGCCAAGGTGTTTGAAGAAGTTGTGGTGTGTTTCATAATATTAAAAAATCCTACTGAAAGATTAAAAGCAAGTTGAAGTCAAAAATTTTATTTAGCTGTTACGCGCAGCCGCTAGCAGTGCAAAAAGTTCAGAGGTATCAGTCAGTTCGTCTAACTGAGCGATTAACGCAATCACACGATCAATGTTCTTTGCGGTTAAGCATGACTCAACCACGTTGCGAAACTTATAGACCACATCCTCGTGCGCCAATGGATTTTCTGGGCTACCACGCCGATTCAGAATCTCGTGATGAAAACTACGCCCATCGCGTGTAGTCACTGTCACACGAGCGGCGTGCCGATAGGCCGCACCCATCGCTTCAATTTCAGGATCAATTCGAGCGTGAATACGTGTGATGAAATCTAAAATCTTGGGGTCAGCCAAACGACTTTCGGCATATTGAGCAACAAATGCCATGCCATCGAACCCAATCACGGCGATACCGTAGAACAAATTCATCTGAGCCGCAGTAACGCCCTGCGCTTTATACTCCCAGGCGCAATGGGTATAGGTCATTGGACTCATCCCAATTTCGACTTTGACCAAGTCGTCAGGCGTCAAGTGATGCGTATTGAGCAAGTACGCGAACGCATCAAGTGCAGAATGGATACTGGTCACGCACGCGTGAGGCTTATAGCCCACCTTCGCAGTCTCCCAAACAGTACCCAAATCTTCGGTTAAACGACTCGCATTCGGTTTGTCAGAATACGAACTTAAATAACCGCCGTAGCCCGCCTCAAGCACATCGCTAATCCCAGTGAAATCGCGTTGTGCTAAATAAGCCGAATACACACCACTCTGCGCAGCTCGACCAGAGTGAAAGCGTTTAACCATCGCACCTTCTTGTGCGGCCATCAAGCCACCCGCTTGGGAACCCACGATGCCCAGCGCATGTTGCATGCGGGGTGCATTCAACTTAAGCATCTTGGCCGCAGAAGCTGCGGCAACGAAGGCCCCAGAGGTGCCCTGAGGGTGAAAGCCTCTAAAAAATAACCCCATGGTCGCCGCATTGCCGACGCGCGTTCCAATTTCATAACCGGTCGTCATCGCAGTTAACAGTGTTTTACCGCTCGCACCACCAGCCTGCTCGGCTAAGGCAACCACAACAGGCGTGGCGATCGAGCCCGCATGAACAATCGACTCTTTATGAATGTCATCTAATTCGAAGGCGTGACCCGCGGTTGAATTGATCAGCACAGCACCCGCGACTGAGGTTTTTTTTCCGGTACCAAAAATCGAAGCGATCGGACGAGCGCCTTCTTCCTCGATCATTGCTTGCACACGCTGCGTCCAGGGTAGCGTCGCGCCAAACAAACAGCAACCGACGCTGTCCAGAAAACTGGTCTTCATGCGGTCAATGACTTCCGCAGGAATCATTGCATAATCGACACCTGCCGCAAACTCAGCGAGTTGTTGCGTGGCACCAGGTAATAAAGATTGAGGGTGGCTATCCATATTCTCGTTTGAATCACTATTATAAAAAGTTAACGTACACGAACTGACTACTCTGCTTTGAGCCCCGCTTGCTTAACAATGGCGCTCCATTTTTTGACCTCACCGGCGACCATGGCGCCCCACGCTTCAGGTGTGTTTATTCCAACAACCGGATCAAACCCGACCTCGATCACTTGTTTGATAAATACGGGGTCTTTTAAAATCGAAACAATCTCGCGATTTAAGCGTTCGATGATCACACGCGGGGTTGCAGCCGGCGCATACACGCCACTCCACTGCAAAGTCTGAAACCCAGGGACACCCGCCTCACTAATGGTCGGAAACTCTGGAAGGCTGGTCGAACGGCGATCGTCGCCAATCCCCAGCACACGCAAAGACCCCGCACGCACATGCGGCAACGGTGCGGCTGCACCACTCATAGACAGTTCAACCTGACCACCGAGCAAATCGTTAAGCATGGGTCCCGAACCACGATAGGGCACATGCACGATATCCGTTTTTGTGAGTATTTTGAATAGCTCCATCGGCAAGGCGTTGGCATTTGAGCTGGCGCCATAGCTGAGCTTGCCTGGATTTGCACGTGCATAATCAATCAGTTGTTG
>CALQNE010000171.1 GCA_943331855.1 Bordetella parapertussis | reverse complement strand
GCTCTTAAGGCACGATCGACTAAGCTCATGGCCATCGCTTTACGTTCGCTATGACCAAACGCCAAGCCGTAGCCCCGTGTGAATTGAGGTGGCTCAGTCTTGCTGCCAGCAAATTGGTTAATCATTTGACACTCGGTAATTTCGATGTCGCCAATTGAAATTGCGAAGCCAAGTTCGTCAGGAACTAATTCGATTGCCACGGAACCCAAACGAATTTCACCAACAAAAGGGTGGCTATTTGCGTAGCCACGCTGGGTCGAATAAGCCATGGCCAAGAGAAAACCTTCGTCTCCTCGGGCTAAATTTTGCAAGCGTGTGCTGCGATCTGCTGGAAAACGCACCGGGTGACGCGTTAAGTCAAAGGGCGAGACATCATTTTCAGGTGCGAGATGTGTTTCGATCAAACCTTCCTGATTTAATAAATCGATCACACGCGGGACTTCTGTCGTCGGTGTAATCGTTTGGTCGGTTGCTTGGGTTGCCACAGCGAGGGGGACGTCGTCATTACGCTCGAGCAAAGAAAAGTCTAGAAGTCGCTGGGTGTAGTCGTATGTGGGCCCGAGTACTTGTCCACCAGGTAAGTCTTTAAAGGTTGCCGAAATCCGACGATCAAGAATCATTTTGCTTGTGTCGATTGGTTTGGTTGAACCCAATCTAGGTAACGTCGCACGGTAGGCGCGTAGTAAAAAAATCGCTTCGACCAGATCTCCGCATGCTTGCTTAATGGCAAGCGCAGCAAGTTCGGGGTCGAACACTGAGCCCTCAGTCATGACGCGATCGACTGCTAACTTCAATTGTTGACGAATTTGTGCAATCGATAATTCGGGCACAGTCTGGTCGCCACGCCGTTGTCGATCAAGTAATTGATAGCTACTTAGAATGGCTTGTTCGCCACCTTTGACGGCTACATACATTTTGAGGCCTCGTCAGATAGTTCAATGCTGGTCGTTCGAGGCAGGCCAATCAATCCGTGAGTTGTCGCCAAAAAAAGATCGACTCCTCGTGGAAAGAGCGAATGATTCAACGTCCGTTCTTGGATAAAAGCGTTTCGTTCGTTTAGCGTGGTGAATTGCAGTTCGATTGTTGTGGCGGCTTTAATCCCAGGCCCAGTTAACGTAAATAAAGAAGGCGGCACGTTGTCATGAGAGGGCATGACATCAATCACACATGTGGTCGAATGATCGGGGTACTCATCCGTGCCTAAACATAAGGATGAAAATTTCGGAAGCTCTTGCCAATGTTTAATCCAGGCAAACTCTGCGTCAGACGAACGTTGAGTTATTTCGCAGTTGGTATGAAATACGATCCACGCCGCAGCGTCAGTGCCGATTAAGCTTGGGGAAAGCCAAAGGCGTGAGCCGGGCTCAAGCAAGGCGAGCAGCAAGCCACTCGAACTACGACTTGCCGTGGTTGGTGTATCAAAGGACGCGTTCACGGCGACTTGGCGACCAGGGTAAGACAGGGCTTCAAGCGCAGCTCTAAATACACTTTGACTGCCGAGCGCAATATCTTGAAAGCCAGCACCGACCTCAGAAAGATTCACGGCTGTCATGCTTAATCCTCATCATCCTGACCCGCGCCGCTCTCGCGTGCAACGGTAAAAAAATCAACTTTGCTTGAGTTGGCATGTGTCTGCCGAGCACTATTTTGCTGAGCAACCAATTCTTTGATCGGTGCCAGTAAGGTCTGTTTTAGATGGTCTTGCCACGCGTCGCTGAGTAAGAGTGCATCTGCGATCGCAGCAAGGTACGCGTGACGATGCGAGCGACCAACCACATAGGCAATACCGACTGGATCTACTTTCTGTGCATTTGGCAGACGTAAGGCACAACGGGTGACGGTTACCTCGCCTAAATTAAAGCGTTCACCTGTTCCGCCTGCTCGACCTTCTACCATCATTAGTCCGGTCTCGGGAGGTCGTAACCACAGGGGTGCTTCTTGCGTATGGTCTTTTAAGACCTGTTCAAGTAGATCAAGTGGTGCACGCGCCAGTAATGCTAGCCATTCTGCGCGAGAGAAGTTTGTTGTTGAAATCACACTGTCAGATGCCTGCAACATTCGCTTGTTAAATTCTTAAGTATTGATCGCGAAGCGGTCAGTTGGTTGAAAGAGCCCAGATGTTGCAGATTAAAGGCGCAACATTTAATTTTGATGACATCGATATAAACGTTTTATGACAGCTGATGCACTCGCTGAATTCTCAAATCTAAACAAGATGACATCACACCGCGCCTATCGCTACGCGGTGTACTTTGCACCAGATGTTGATGGCCCTTGGTGGGATCATGCGGGTCACTGGCTGGGGCGTTGTGCCGCTAGCCAGCAATATTTGCCTCAGCCAGTGATTGCTGCTGTTTCGCCTGCGCGGCTGACAGCATTCACTGCTCACCCAAGACGTTACGGTTTTCATGCAACGATGCGCGCGCCGTTTGTACTGTCAGAGCGTTATCACTTTAATGATTTAGTCGATCGGGTCAACGCGCTATGTCAAACAATTGAGCCTTTCGTATTACCTCGTCTGCGTGTCAATCGACTAGACCAATTTATTGCCTTGACACCTGAGCGTGATTTGCAGCAAGTCAAAGAGCTTGAAGCGCTTTGTGTCACGTCATTGCAAGAATTAGTCGACCCACTCAGTTCGGCTGAGCTTGCGCGGCGTCGTCAAGTGACGTTGTCGCCCGAGGAGGACGCTTTGCTCGTGCGCTGGGGCTATCCCTACGTACTAGATCGGTTTCGATTTCATTTTTCGTTGACAGGCTCACTTGAGCAGGCCACTGAAGCTGAGATTGGTGCTTTGATGAACGCAGCGCATCTGCAGTTCGATCCTCTTCCTTTATGCGCTTTTAAGGCATTGGCAATATTTGCGGAACCAACACAAGGTGCTGATTTTGTATTGCTAAAACAATGCCCTCTGATTGGCGAGGCGTGAAGAGGTATGCCCGACATCATCGCTATTTTATCTGTCATGGTCTTGTCACACGATAGCCATCAGTTTGTCAAACTACAGGAACATAATCGAAATCCATGAAGCCAGCTGAATTTGATATTCCAGAGCAAACCCCCCAGCGCTATCGTGCAATATGGATTTCGGATGTTCACCTCGGTACGCCAGGCTGCAAAGCCGAATATCTCTTAGATTTTTTAAAGTGGAATGACTCTGATCAGTTGTATCTTGTTGGCGATATTATTGACGGCTGGCAACTTAAAAAGGGTTGGTATTGGCGTCAAAGCCATAACGATGTGATTCAAAAAATTCTACGCAAATCAAGAAAAGGTACCCACGTCACTTATATTGCGGGCAATCACGACGAAGTGGTTAGGCAGTTTTTAGGAATGGCGTTCGGCGATATCAAGATTGTGGATGAAGCCACCCATCAATTGCTTGATGGCAGACGGATTTGGGTGACGCACGGTGACTTGTTCGACGGCATTATTCTGCACGCAAAATGGTTGGCCTATGCCGGTGACAGTATGTACACGGCGATTTTGAAAATGAATAATTGGTTTAACCACTTTCGACACAAAATGGGTTTGTCGTATTGGTCGTTATCGCAATTTCTAAAGCATAAAGTTAAAAACGCAGTGTCTTTCATCACAAAATTTGAAAATATTGTGACAAACGAAGCAAGGCGTCGTGGCTACGATGGGGTGTTGTGTGGCCATATTCACAAGGCCGAGATTCGCGATATCGACGGAATTCTTTATTGCAACGATGGGGACTGGGTTGAAAGCCTCTCTGCGATTGTCGAAACGTCAGAGGGTGTTTTAAAAATTGTTCATTGGCCCTATCGCACGAACGAGACACTGGCAGAGCAAGAGGCTTTGGCCGTATCAGCTTAACGTGCCGGCTGCACTTTTAATATCTGATTGTTTCATCAGCTTTTCTAAAATATCGGTCACTTCGAAAACAGCCCGATTCTCGATTTTGGCCACTGTCTGACGATAGGTTGCCAAATTTTCAAGCATCAGCAACACGCCTTTTTGAATGGAGCGTAAAGACGGTATCACAATACCTACGCCTTGTTCACGCACCCAGTTGGTGTTGTAGCGCTCTTGCGGCATGGTCCAGGCATTGCCGAAGGTAATGACGGGTAAGCCCATATGAATGGCTTCGCTCAGGCTGCCTGGTCCCGGTTTACCTATAAAGAAATCGCTGAGTTGCATGTAGCGATTGATGTTTTGGGTGAAGCCAATCACGACGTGACGCGCAATGGGTTTAAGTGCGGCAATTTTTTTACTAAGCGCTGTATTCATCCCGCAAATAAAGATGAGTTGGATGTCGGTCAACGCTTTGGCAATACGCAACATATCTGTCGAGCCGTGTCCGCCAAACATGACAATACCAGTGGGTTTCGTTGGATCAAGCCCAAGTTCGAGGCACTCAGTGTCGCGGTCGATGGTTGAGTGTTCGTAAAAGGCGGGCCGCAAGATCATTCCGGATGTAAGCGAAATTTGATCGTCTTTATAGCCAGCCGCGCGGGCTTGTTCAAAGGCATGAGGCGTGCCGCACACAATGTGTTGCGCTTGATTGGGCTCAATCCAAAAGTGCGGAGGATAGTCTGCCATATCGGTTAAGACTGTCACGAACGGTACATTAGGTAGAGTGTTAGTGACCGATTCGTAAAGTGCTTTATTAAAATTCGGCACGAGTGAAACCACATGATCGGGCTTTGTTGCAAGCCAATGCGCCTCTAACTTACGTAGCATCGCACTATGGCCCATTTTGATCATGGCCTGAAATACTTTTAACTCGGTTGATAATCCAAGCGTCAAGCCATGGCGCAACCGAAAGTTGTAAAGATCCTCGGGCGCACACCGCATTACTTTATTAAAACTTGCTTCGGGATCCAAGACTTCAAATAGATTCACTAGCCGCACACGCCACGGGCGACGTTCAAATTCAATCGCCTGTTGAAGCGCAAGCGCTGCCGCACGATGGCCGCCGCCGGCATTGAAATAAACGAAGTCAATTATTTTGTCCATTGCAAAGGATATTCATCCTATTTAATGACTGGGTGATGACTAAAAATTGACAATTTGGTGAAGTCAGAGCAACGTGGTTAGGTGTCGTGACGATTTGGCTCTAGAACGAGTAGCTCTTGATAAATTTGGCTACCCTGAATGAAATGTTCAAAACTGTAATGTGTGGCAGCGTAGGCAAGTAAATCGTTTCCTGTTTTCTGTGGGCGACTTTGATCCTGCTTGAGCTGCTGTGCTTGCCATTTTGAAAATAGTTTTAGAACAAAGTTGTTCCAGTCGTCTTGCGTTGACTCATTGACCCGGCCCGAACAATAGTTCAACCATTGTTTTTTAACGTTCATCATTAACTCCATGAGAAATTGGGCGCTGCGAATGTTGCAATGCCGCAATTATGATGCGAATTAAAGGTTACTTGATCAATATTCGATTTTGATGACAGCGTTTACTCACGCAAATATGCAAATGGTTAACAAAGATACTGTGTTCATACATTTGTCACGGTTCTGAAGGATAATAAACTTTGTCTTAGCCCGACGAACATGTTCTCGCTAAGCACCCGGCACATTGCATTGGTTTGACCGTAAGCAAGCTGCATTCTTTAGTAACAATCAATTATCGAGGATATTGACCGTGAAAACTTTATTTCAACAGCTATTGCGTGCTGGAGCTCTTGCACTTGCGTTAGCTTCAACAGTGGCAGGCGCACAATCGGCGATTTGCTATAACTGTCCCCCAGAATGGGCCGATTGGGGCTCGCAACTGCGCGCGATTAAGGCTAAAACGGGGATTACTGTCCCGCCTGACAATAAAAATTCTGGTCAAGCACTCGCACAACTCGTAGCCGAAAAAGGCAGCCCCGTTGCTGACGTCACTTACCTGGGCGTAACCTTTGGTATTCAGGCCGCTGCAGACGGTGTGGTCGCGCCTTTCAAGCCGGCCGCCTGGAACGATATTCCCGACAGTCTAAAAGATCCGGCGGGCAACTGGTTTACGATTCATTCAGGGACTTTGGGCTTGATGGTCAACGTCGATGCTCTCAAAGGAAAGGCGATCCCCCAATCATGGGCTGATTTGCTCAAACCTGAATACAAAGGCTTGATTGGTTATTTGGACCCTGCGTCGGCTTTTGTGGGCTATGTCGGCGCTGTGGCTATTAATCAGGCGCGTGGCGGGTCGCTTGATAATTTTGGCCCTGCCATTGAATATTTCACTGCACTGAAAAAAAATGAACCAATCGTACCTAAGCAAACCTCGTACGCACGTGTTTTGTCGGGTGAGATTGCAATCTTGCTTGACTACGATTTCAATGCGTATCGCGCCAAATACAAAGACAAAGCGAACGTGGCCTTCGTGATCCCAAGTGAGGGCACGTTGGTAGTGCCCTACGTGATGAGTTTAGTGAACAAGGGACCGAATGCCGAAAATGGGAAGAAAGTACTCGATTTCGTGTTGTCAGACGAGGGCCAAGCACTTTGGGCAAATGCCTATCTACGCCCGGTACGGGCTTCGGCAGTGCCGGCTGACGTGCAAGCCCGCTTCTTACCCGCGACTGATTATGCGCGTGCAAAAACGGTTGACTATGGTCAGATGGCAAAAGTGCAAAAGGCCTTTTCAGATCGTTATTTAAAAGACGTTCAATAGTAGGCTCACCACTAAAGCTGCTCCACGAACGTGGCAACACTCTCAATGCAACGACTAGCGTGCTTGACGCCAGTCGTTGCCATTTTTTTTGCATTTTGGTTATTACCCATGGCGTGGCTTGTGGCCTTGCCTGCCCAGAAAGGGTGGGCTACTTATTTTGCAATCCTGACACACTCAAAATACTGGCTGAGCCTAATCAACACGGTCGGTTTATCACTGATCGTGACCCTTGCAACGCTTGTGCTTGGCGCTGCCGTCGGTATTTTCTTTGCACGTTATCGGTTTGTTGGGCGGCAAGTGCTGCTGTCGTTTTTAACCTTACCGTTATCATTTCCGGGGGTGATCATTGGTTTTTTCATGATCTTGCTGGGTGGCCGTCAAGGTTTGGTTGCGGATGTCTCTGAAGCGCTAGGTGCGGGTCGTTTGACACTTGCCTATGGTTTTTCTGGTCTGTTTTTAGCTTATCTGTATTTTTCCTTGCCACGTGCAATCGCGACGTATACCGCTGCTGCTGAAAAAATGGATCTGGCACTTGAAGAGGCAGCCAGAACGATGGGTGCTTCGCGGTATGCGATCTTGCGTGATGTCTGGATTCCTGAACTTGCGCCAACAACGCTTGCCTGCGCTGCAATCGTCTTTGCAACGTCAATGGGTGCCTTTGGTACTGCGTTCACGCTGGCAACTAAATTTGAAGTGTTACCGATCACGATCTATAGTGAATTCACAAATTACGCCAATTTTGCACTCGCTGCTTCACTATCGATTGCTCTAGGCCTTGTGACCTGGCTTGTGATGTATTTTGCGAGACGTTACTCAAACTCGCCGACGGCGGTGATCTAAGATATGAAGCATATTCGTGCGAGTCAGCGCTTCCCGTTCGTGCTTGCAATACTCACGCTGCTAGTGACGTTGTTTATGCTGATACCGATGGCCTTGTCGGTCACCGCAGGGCTCGTGAATAATTATTCACAGGGTTTGGCGAGTGGGTTGACCACGCGATGGCTTGAGCAGGTGTGGGAAGGCTACGGTGACACGGTCATGTGGTCGCTGATGATCGCAAGCGTGTGTGTATTGATCACGATTGTTGTTGGCGTGCCGTGTGCCTACGCCTTGGCTAGAACGCGTTCGCGCTGGGCACGCCT
>CALQNE010000170.1 GCA_943331855.1 Bordetella parapertussis | reverse complement strand
TCAAATCCGCGGCACGAAGCCGGTTTAATCACATTCGTTGAAGATTATTCCTCACAGGACAAAGATCATGCCCCACCCTCGCAGACCACGCGTTTGGACGTTTCCCTTCGCCTATATATTGTGCTTACTGTCTAGTTTTTGGCTAACCAATGGCGCTGCGCAAACCTATCCTACCAAAACTATTCGATTAATTGTGCCCTACGTTGCCGGAGGTGGGACGGATGTACTGGGTAGAGGCTTGGCACAAAAACTAACTGAAGCGCTCGGGACACCCGTGATCGTTGAAAATCGCCCGGGTGCAGATGGCATGATTGGCTCTGAAGTCGTTGCTCGAGCCGCGGCTGATGGGTACACGCTTCTGTTTAACTCAAGTAGCCACGGCATCAACCCCTCGATTCATCCCAATATCGGTTTTGACACCATGCGCGACCTGCGCTGCATTAGTCAAACGGCCACTCAGCAAATGATCTTGGTGGTCCATCCCACCCTTCCGGTCAATACGATGAAAGAGCTTATTGCCTATGCCAAAGCCAATCCAAATGTGTTGAACTTTTCATCGTCATCCAAGGCAACACAATTGCCGATGGAGCTCTTTAACTGGATGGCAGGCATTAGCATGACCAACGTCCTGTACAAAGGCTCAGGTCCTGCGACAACGGACTTGCTGGCCGGAAGAATTCAAACAAGTTTTGGTGGGGCTGCCTCAGTCGTTCAGCACATCAATGCCGGAAAATTGCGCGCGCTCGCGATTGGTGACAATCGTCGCTCGCAACTGACACCCAATATTCCAACTGTTGCTGAAGAGGGACTGCCAGATTTTTACTCTGTCCTTTGGTCTGCGATGTTTGCCCCCTCCGGCACACCACCCGCGATCATTGAACGCTTGAACACAGCACTCAATCGTATTTTGCAAGATCCCCAATTCAAAACCAAAGCAGAACAACAAGGCTTCGAAACCGAGGGCACGACGCCTCAGGCGTGCGACAGTTTTGTTCAGAAGGAAATCAACAAGTGGGCGGATGCCATCAAGCAGGCTGGTATCAAACCCGAGTAACGCGTGCTTTTTTATGCTGCGCCGCAATAACTCTTCAGGCTCGGTGCTTAACGGATGTGGCAAGAATCTGTTGCGAGACCCGTTCAACGGTAGTAACCTCGCTGCTACAAATCATTTTCAAAGAGGCTCGTCATGTCGGTTCATAACCTAAATATCAAACAACAGTCTGACGCTGTTCAACAGGCCAAAATTCACCTTGCCGCTGCAAATCGACTTGCCGTACTCGACGACTTGCATGAAGGCATTGACAACCACTTTACGATGATCGTACCTGGTCGCAAAGACCAGTACTTGATCTCGCCCTTCGGCCTGCACTGGTCAGAAGCGCGTGCAAGCGACATGATGATTTTTAACGAAAAAGGCGAAACACTTGAGGGTGTTGGCGTCGTTGAGCGTTCAGCGATGTGTATTCATGCGCCTGTTCATCGCATCACAGGTGCCAATGTCGTTCTGCATACACACCAAAACTGGGCGCTTGCTCTGAATATGTTGCAAGACAACCGGTTATTGCCAGCCAGCCAAACCGCAGCGTTTTTTATGGGTATCACTGGCTATGATGACACCTATACCGGCGTGGCAGATGGCTTAAGTGAGGGCGAGCGTCTTGCCCATCAGGTCGGTAATAAAAAAGTGCTGTTCATGAAAAACCATGGCGTACTCGTGGTGGGCGACACTGTGGCTGAGGCGTATAAACGCTTGTATAAACTCGAGCGCGTCTGTCGCGCACAAGTGTTGGCTATGAGCACCGGCAAGCCGATCCAGGTTTTGTCTGATGAAGTTGTTCATGCGGTGCAAAATCCGGCCCCAGGCGACAGTCATTCACGTCAAGAGCGCGATGATTTATTCTTTGACGCCATGATGCGTGTCTTAGACCGCGAATTGCCAGGCTACGCCGACTAAGTACCTGCCCGTCAAGAGCCCTGTCTTAATTAGACGGGGTTCAGGGGCGCCTGCCACGCTGTGGCAGGCATCATTACCCCACCTCTAAAGCCTGGCTCAACCGAGCCATAACGCTGCGCCCATTCAGGCGCGAGTGGTCGCGCGTCTGGCGATGATAGCCACAAACGCAATAAATGTCGTTTACGCTTCGGATCACTCCAGTCCTCAAACGCAGTGCGATCATGCAGCAAGGTGTGATTGTGAACAAACTGCATATCCCCTGCTTCTAAGCGCATCAAAAAATTTAGATCTGCACTATTCGCAAGCGTATCAAAGCAATCAAGCGCCTCAACATGCAAAGGCGTTAAACGAAACGCATCATCAAAGCGCTGCGCTGAATCAATGTACTGGCGTTGATAAATTGTAGACATCAGCCCCTGATACCAACTAAAAACCGGGATTTCAAAAAAGGGCTTTTGCCCAGACGGCACTTCGCCCCGACGATCGGTTGCGATCGGATCAAACAACGCCGCCGCCAAGTGTGGATGCTCAGCGCGCATTTTGTTATAGAGCGTATTCGAGGACACCAAGGCTGAATCACCGCCCGCTTTCGCCTGCTGCAAACACACTAAACCCACGATATCGCTTGAGTCCGTATGAAAGGTTTGCCGCTCATGCGTCTGATAAATCCGAACATTCGGGTCCTTCGCATCCATACCCATATCGATGACATGACCGAGCACATGCCCTTTGGAGTTTTGCGGCCGCGGATGACCTAAATGCGTGCCAATGCCATAGAACGCCGCCGCCGTGATCTCGCGTGACCACTGCTGCACCGGCAAAGCGCGAATCAATGCAAAGCCACAGCCCTGCAACAAGGCCTTGTGAATCGCAGCAAGCCGCGGGGCAAGCGTTGGTAGTAAAAAAGAAGATCGTTTGATTTGCGTCAGATCAGGACTTACCTCCAAGCAATGCGTCGCCGCCTGCTCAAGCTCAGCTAAATCCTCATCAGTCAGTTCGTATTGCCAGTGTTGTTTCGTAGATTCTTCAGGTCCAAGCCAAGCGCTAGGACCGTCAATCTTGGGAGGTAAAGCAGCGCGTCGCATGAGAATATCCAATATCTGCTCTATGATGGTCACCATTCTAAGTCACTTCACATCATATTAAGCGTCCGCCTCATGCAAGACAGTCTCGTGGTACTCGCTTTGACCGGTGCAATTTTTGTAGCCGCCGGGGTCGTCAAAGGCGTACTGGGGATGGGGCTTCCTACGGTCGCCATCGGTTTTTTAGGTCTCGTCATTGCACCTGTCGAAGCCGCAGCCATGCTCGTTTTACCATCGCTCATTACAAACGTTTGGCAACTGATCGCAGGACCCAACTTCAGAGCATTGAGCAAACGCTTCGGCACCTTGTTACTCGGAATCTGCTTAGGGACTCCTTTCGGCGTGAGCTTCATTACTAGCGGCAACACGCAGATTGTCACTGCGGGCTTGGGCGTTGTTCTCACCATTTATGGTGCCTTCGGGTTAAGCGCTGCGCGACTGACTGTTGCACCAAAATCAGAATGGTGGCTGTCACCTTTCATGGGATTTTGTACAGGAATCTTGATGGGCGCTACCGGGATTTCAGCCCTTCCCGTTGCACCTTACTTTACTGCGCTCAATTTAAAGAAAGACGACCTGATTCAGGCGCTTGGCCTTTCGTTTACCGTATCTTCTTTTGCCCTAGCCCTGGGACTACTGATCACAGGTCAGTTTCAGATGACGGTGGCCGCAGCCTCATTGGTTGCCTTGATCCCAGCCTTTGCTGGAATGTTTATTGGGCAAAAGCTGCGTGACAAGATGCCTCAGGCCTTATTCAAAAAATGTTTTTTTAGTGGCCTGTTGCTTCTAGGGGGTTACATGACCTATCGCGCAATCACTTTGATGTAAGCCCGGTTGCGGGTTAAACCAATCGATACACGCGCTCTGCGGTTGCACTAAATAAGGCAGTCTTCTCACTCGCTGAATAATCTTTTGCCAAGCGCTTAAACCCGTTCCAGAGCACCTGGTAGCTGAACATACCTTTATCGACCGGAAAATTACTTTCAAACATACAACGGTCAACACCAAAACATTCAATGCAGGTTTCAAAGTACGCCCGCCAAGCCACAGCTAACTGCTCTGATGCAGGAGGGGTAGGCCCTTGATCAAAACGAATTCCAAACACGGGCATCCCTGCCCCACCCATTTTGATCACAGTGTTGGGCAGGCTCGCAACCAACGCAATGCCTGCGCGCCATTGTTTGAACATCTCGGTCATATCGGCTGCATGAGGCCCCACACCAACAGGCCCTCCAAAATGATCCACGATCACTGTGACCTTTGGATTCGCTTTCGCGAGGTCGTAGAGCTCACCAAGCTGCGTATGGTAGGCCCAGACATCTAGCGAGAGTCCGTGCATACCAAGTTGCGCCACACCCTTACGAAAGGCGCTATCGGCCATTAATCCCTTGGCAGGCAAGACAGCTGTCGTCGACTCCACATCAGGGCTGCTGTGCCAAACCACCGGGTTTCGCACGCCGCGCAATCTGCCACCGGCACTGTGCGCCATCAGCTCAAGCACGGGCGCAACCTGATCACCCAGTAGCAAGTCTGCACCTGAGACGATTCCTGCACAAGCACGGGCTGAACCATAAAGCCCGCTGGCACTCATCGCCGCAATACCGGTCACAAATTCAACCTCACCCAGCGCAGCCAATGAAGCGGGTCCGTCCTTGCGCAACATCGAACGGCATTGCACGAAGACGGTCGACACCACGTTATGGCCAGCGTTCATGTCGGCCAGTAAATCATGGAACAAATAAAGATTGTCTTGCCGCTCCCACAGGTGGTGGTGCGGATCCACAATTTTTAACTCGGGCTCAAGGATTTCCTCAGTGCGCAATGCCAGCCACTCTGGTCGGATTCCGATATGAGGGTTTTTTGCGAGCGTTTGCGCCATAATTTTTCCTTACCTTGGGCTAAGCGCCCTAGCTTGCGACGTAATCTTTTGGACGAAACATTTCGAACAAGGTATTGACCTCAACGTAATCGCCTTGATAGCCACAACGTCCGAGTGGGCGAGCGGCAGCCGTATCAAAGATGCCATCTTTCAAAAACTTGTTATTAATATGCACACCAACAACTTCGCCTAGCGTGAGCCAAGTGTTGATCAAGGCACCCTTCGCATCGGTCAACTGTGTCGTACTAATCAGTTTGCACTCGAGTGCAGCAATCGCATCAGTCACCCGAGGCGGCTTGACCAGCGTTGAGGCGGTGGCAGCCAAACCCGCTAACTTCATTTCGTCAATGCCAGGCGCAACAGACGCCGACGTGATGTTCATTTCTTGGGCTAAGTCAGCACCACAAAAATTAGCAACAAACTCACCGGTTTCATCTGCATTATTACAGCTGTCTTTACGCGAACCGCTCGTGCAAAAACCAATCACCGGGGGTGTCTCGGCAAAAGCGTTAAAAAAACTATACGGCGCCAGATTGACACGTCCAAGCTTGTCAATGGTCGAGATCCAACCAATCGGGCGAGGCGCGATGATGGCCTTGAACGGGTTATGGGGTAGACCATGGCCTTTGCTAGGTTCGTAGAAATAGTCGCTCACGTTTGGATCCTTTATCTTTTTTAGAAGAAACTTGTTTGATGCTTGATTAAACTGAAAGGCAATAGCAAAAGAACCCTTTTTTGGTTCTTTTTTACCTCGTCATTTAGAACCGTAGCATAGCGCACTGCAAAATACGAGAGATCGGAGCTTGAAGCGGAAAAAATGAGCCCAAACTGAAATAATAAGATCGTTAAAAATCTGTATTGTCATTTTGGAACTCTAGCCTTAGACTCTCGATACCGTTTTTTAACATTTCCGATATTTCACCATCCGACAGGTCATCAAATGAGCGAACCCACCCGTGACGAAAACTACCGCGGAGTCTTTGACACCGCCCTAGGCTTTGGCAATCGCCCTGCTGTGATTGTGGTTGACTTCGTCAAAGCCTACACCACCCCAGGCGCACCTTTTTTTGGACAAGGCGTGGTGGATGCGGTTGCACATTCGGTACCCCTATTAGATGCTGCGCGTGCTGCGAAAGTGCCCGTTCTCTACACGCAAGTGGTTTATCACCCCTCAGGCGCAGATGGCGGTTTATTTTTTAAAAAGGTTCCCTCTCTAAAACTTTTTGTGAAGGGTGAACCCCTAGGCGAAATCGACAGTCACATTACGCCTCATCCTCAAGACTTCATTATCACCAAGCAGTACCCAAGCTGTTTTTTTGGTACTTCTTTAAGTTCAACCCTTAAAACCCTCGACATCGACACCATCGTGCTAATTGGCTGTTCGACCAGCGGCTGTGTTCGAGCCACTGCGGTCGACGGTATTCAATATGGCTATCGTGTGGTTGTACCCCGCGAATGCTCAGGCGATCGCCACGATGGCCCGCATGACGCGGCCCTGTTCGACATCAACGCCAAGTACGGCGACGTGGTACCAAAATCAGAGGTGATCACTTGGTTTAAGACGCTAACTCGCAACTAAAATGACAACGCCAGCCCTCACCATTCTAAAAGATTGGCCGCGCGTCGCGATCGAACGTTATCCCGTTTTCTTACAAGCTTCTTCTAGTCAATTTAGCGATGCAACCGGTGGAGTTGGCACTTTCAAACACCCCTTACGCCGCTTTTCTGGAGGCGCCCGACTCATGGGGTCTGCGCTGCCCGTATGGACTGCCCCGGGAGACAACCTTGCACCATATGCTGCACTGAAAGTTGTTCGGCCTGGTGACATACTCGTGGTCGCGAGCGCCTCTCATACAGGCTGCGCGCTTTTAGGTGATCACATTATGGGTCTCTTAAACAATGCAAAAGCGGCGGGCATGATCACCGACGGCTTGGTACGCGATCTCGATGGCTTACGCGAAATTAACTTGCCGGTTTACGCCGCAGGTACATCGCCTTTGATTCCAACCAAACAGGGGCCAGGTACCGTTGGCTTACCCATCACGCTTGGGTCTGTCGTCATCCACCCCGGTGATCTAATCATCGCAGACGATGACGGTATCGTCGCCGTCCCGCCTGCGCAATTCGCCCAGGTGTCAGAAAAACTGATCGCCTTGCGTCAACAAGACTCAATACTTGAACAACGCGTTCGCTCGGGTGCCACAGAGCCACCAGGGTTTGAACAGCTTCTTGAACGCGTCGGAGTTCGATGGCTCACATGACCTCAAAATCAAACAAAAGCGCTGCTCCGTTATGGGCGATTACCCTGGCGGATGCCTCGGCACGCATTGCCAATCAATCGCTTTCGCCAAGCGACTTGCTTGAAGCGTATCTTGAACGGATCACCGCCGTTGATGACCGGATCCATTCTTATATTCATGTCGCAGCCTCCCAAGCAAGACTCGCGGCCGCGCAGGCGGGCAAAGAAATCGCTGCGGGACATTGGAAAGGCCCGCTGCACGGACTACCTTTTGCAGTCAAAGATAACTATGACGTAGCAGGTATGCCCGCCACTGCAGGGTCTCGTTTACGGTTGAAACATATCCCGATGCAAGACGCCGCTCTGGTTCAAAAATTAAAAGCTGCTGGAGCCGTTCTGATTGGCAAGCTCTCAACGTGGGAGTTTGGCACTGGCAATGGCGGCGAATACTTTGACTTGCCTTTTCCGCCCGCGCGCAATCCCTGGGATACGAGTCGCTTCACAGGCGGTTCTTCCACAGGTGCGGGTGCGAGCGTTGCCGCGGGCACCACACTCTTTGCGCTAGGCTCTGATACAACAGGCTCTGTGCGTCTGCCAGCAGCCGCCTGTGGTGCGATTGGCATGATT
>CALQNE010000169.1 GCA_943331855.1 Bordetella parapertussis | reverse complement strand
CAGCGTCCATAACATCATCTGCTGGATGTATTCAAACTCAAGCGCAATCGGGTCATCGAGTCGCATGGCGCCCTGTATAAAGTGGGTGCCGAAATACAGGTTTCGAACGCCGTGCTGATCTGAAAAATTGAGTTTGCTCATGCAAGTATCTTACGATACTTATTTCGAGTCTGATTTGCGAGATTTTTTTGAAGCTACTCTTTTAAATTGAAAATTCTTACCGCATTTTTATAGGCAACTTGTTCGAGTGTTGCAGGTGTCAGGTAGGCGAGGACTTGTTCTCGTTGTTCTTGAATGATTTCATCGTACCGCTTCTCTAATCCACAACAAGTATCCGACCCCAGCATGACTTGATTTGGAAATTCTTCTATCAAGTCTCTCCAACCTGATTTAAGTCCGGTGCTGGTGTAGAACTTTCCATCACCAAGCTTGCTGCTCATGCTTGCATGTACGGGGCCACCGCCTGACAACTCGCACATGATGTTTTTTCGCTGTTGAAAGAGATTTCGTATGTCAGCCGGACGGGCCTTGGGTAAGCAGTGAGACAGAATAATTGTTGTCTGCGGAAATTCATTCGAAAGGCGTAAGAGGTCCTCTTTAAAGGTCTCATCCATTCCTGAATGAATTTGTATGAATGCCTGATATTGATTGGCCAGTTCAAATGCTTTCCGCATTACGGGGCTGTCGAGTCTAAAACGTCGTTTGTACTCTGCTCGTGGTGAAGACTCTTCATTGTCGGTATGTAATTCGCCAAAACCTTTTAGACTGCCATCTTTAAAACCTGCCTCTGCGTCTTTAAACAAGTTTTTAAAGATCCACTGATCTGGATCGATGAAACTGCGCCCTTGGCGCAGAATCGTGTCAAACTCTTTTTGACCGATCGCAGCAATATAGCGATCTTTTAACTTTGTACGCATATCGTCGTTGAGGTGTCCAACTGCACCTGCCCAGCGCACGTTGTTTCTATCCATCAAGTCTATAAACGAACCCGCTGTGGTTTCGTAATTGTGCAGATGTACGTCGGCAATTGGTACCGTTTTTGCAAGGCTGGCCGACTCTGATCGTGGTTGTGCTCGGCAAGCGAACACAAAGCAAAAGAACAAACAAAGTACCAAGCCGACTTGCACGTGTTTAGTTATTTTCAAGCTGGGATACCTATTTGTTCTCTTGTAAAGTAAATCTGTTTGTTCATTCAATTTAACTTCAAATTAAATTTCTCAATGTCTTGTTTGAAATTTTTCGCCTCTTGCTGAAAAGCGGCCTGCATCTCTCCGACAGTAATGTTCCAGGTTTCAGCGCCGGTGGGCTTCATTGAATCTTTAAAGGATGGCTCCGATATTACCTCGCCAGATAGCTTCCGTATTTGCGCAACGATATCTTTTGGAGTGGTGGATCTGGCGTACAGTGCTGCCACAATATTGATGTAAATATCCTCGTACCCAGCTTCTATAAATGTTTTGAGTTCTGGCATATTCAGACTTTTCTCACGTCCTACAACGCCGATTGCCTTAACCTTGCCATCCTTCAGATGTGGGCCGGCGATACTGTAGGTGGTCGCGATCATTTGAACGTCATCTGCAAGAAGCGCGCGAATCATTTCTGGTGAGCCTTTGTAGCCGATTTCTTCATACGGTTGGCCACCTGCAGAGGCTGCTATTTTTTTGGATAGCACCACACTCAGTTGCGAAGTGGTCAAGACCCCGTGGTTCATTGATTTGCCACGTTCTTTGACCTCTTTCATGAAAGAAGGAATGTCCGTTGCTTTGACAGAGGCACTGACAAAAAGGATGTAGGGTGCTTGACCCACTGGCGCGATCGGTATGAAGTCATCCAGGGTGTAGCCCGCATCCTTCAAGATCACCGGCGTGGTGGCTAGCCCACCTGGGGTTAAAAACAAGGTGTACCCATCGGGCGTGGCATTCAACACTTTTTTTGTCGCGAGCATTGCTTGGCCGCCCGTCACATTCTCTACAACAACGCTTTGTTTTATTTTCCGACTCAAACGATCGGCAAAGAGTCGAGCGAGTAGATCGAAGGGTGAGCCTGGTGCAACGGGCGTGATGATTGAGATCGCGCGGTTTGGATAATTATCGGCCCAAGAAGGTGCTGGGGTCGCCAGAGTCACGAGCGCAGCGAGCAGAGAAAGTAACCAACTGAAGTAATGTCTCGAGGTCGTTGACATATCTGTCTCCAAAGTGAAGTTTTAATTTTTATGATTCAAAAAATTCAATCGCGCTATTTGCGAAATTAATCTGGTTTGATATTGTTTGTTTTCACGAGTTGAGCCCAGCGCAAAATTTCAGCGTTCACAAAGGCTCCGAATTCAGTCGGCGTATTGCCCACGGGTTCAATGCCAACACTGGTCATTCTTCCTCTAATATCAGGTGAGGCCAACGCTTGCACAATTGCCTGATTTAATTTTTGCACAATGGCTGCAGGAGTTTGAGCAGGGACAAACATGCCGTTCCATTCTAAAACCTCAAAATCACGCAAGCCACTCTCGATGAATGTGGGAACATTCGGTAAAGCATCCATGCGTTGTTGCGAGGTGATTGCGAGAGCGCGTAGTCGTCCTGATTGGATATGAGGTAAACCAGAAATGGGATTGGCAAAATATGCAGAGACTTGTCCGGCTAACAAGTCGGCAACCGCGGGCGCCCCTCCTTTATATGGAACATGGAGCCATTTGATACCCGCATCACGCGCTAGCATCTCGCCAGCCAGATGTGCAGTGCCGCCATTGCCATAAGAAGCGTAGGTGAGTTCGCCCGGATGTGCGCGGGCGTATGCCAAAAACTCTTGGAGTGTTTGGTAGGGTGCGGCGCTGGGAACAACCAGAATATTTGTCATATTCAGCACTTGGGAAACTGGTTGCAGATCTTTTGCAGCGTCAAACGGCATGGTTCGCATACTTGGATTGACCGCGAAGGAAAAAATTTCGTAAAGTACGGTGTAGCCATCAGGTTTCGCTTGCACGACAGCCATATCAGCGATGATGCCGCTGGCGCCAGGTCGATTTTCGACGATCACTGACTGTCCAAGTGTTTTTGCCATATGGCTGGCAACCATACGTGCGTTTGTATCCGAACCACCTCCAGGCGGTGCCGGAACAAAAATTCGAATAGGTTTAGTCGGAAAATCTTGCGCTGACACGTTGCTCGTCAAGCAGTTCACTACCAAAAACGCTGCGAGCATTAAGTGAAATGATCGACTATACGATTCATTTATTAAACGGTTGAGAGTTCGCTTGTAAAGAAATAAGTTAGTCATTTATTGTTTCTCGTTTTTATTTTGACGGTACGCGTAAGTGCCATCGTACCGAGCAGTGATGTAATCCCCCGCGATGATGGGTGGGTATTGCGCTGGGTTTTCGGCAGAAGCACAGTTCGGTAAGCAACTAATGACCGCGTCATAGTCGGGATCATAAAAAACAGGGATCGAATAGCGCTCTTGTCCCGAGAGATTCACAACGCGGTGCGGAGTAGAAACAAAAAGGTGGTTTGACCAGCGCTCAAGCATATCCCCAATATTGATGACGAAAGTGTTCTCAATTGGTTTGGCATCGATCCATTGCCCCGAGCGATTTTTGACTTGTAGTCCACCAACTGCGTCTTGCCACAAAATGGTGATGGCCCCATAGTCGGTGTGTTCGGCTGCGCCAAACTGTTCATCTGCGTGGCTCGCATCTTGAGGAGGGTAGTGCAATAAGCGCGCCCGCACCAAAGGACGCTTGTAGCGCTCTCGAAAAAAATTCGTAGGTAATTTTAAAGTTAAAGCAAAGGCTTCTAAAATTTTCTGGCCTAATTCAAAGATTTCTCGGTAATAGCGTTCGAGTATTCGACGCCAGGCAAGTTCGCCCTCTGGCCATTGATTGAGTCCAATGAGCGTTTTCCCTTCTAAAACGAGCGGATCGTCAGCGGCAAAAGGAAACGCAAAGTTGAAGCTTTCTTTTAAATCGGCAAACTTTCGTCCAGGCTGAGTGGTTTGCGCAAAGGGTACATAACCTCGATGGGCTTGATTAACCTGGATTGAACGCTTGAGTGCTTCAGGGAGTGAAAAAAAGTACTTTGAACAGACTTGCACTGAGTCTAAGAGCTCAGGCGAGATATTATGAGCTTTAACGTAAAAGAAACCGATTTCAACGGAAGCCTGACGGATTTGGTCTGCGACGGCTGCAATCTGAGCGCTATCTGACGAAAACAAGGGGCTGACATCAATCACCGGAACTTGATTGAAAACCTGCCCGTTGGTTGACAACACTTCTTGACGCATGGAGGCCGCCCCGCTACATTGACTTTTAATGTTTGAACATTAGTCCTTTTTTGCTATCCCATCAACGCCTTTATGCCCCGCCGGGCCAACACTTTTTGAAGCCATGATGAGACCTTCGAAATCTTTCGTGTCGTATGTTCGTGCCTTTTTGTACTGTTTCGGTTTATTGTCCGCGTTTAGTGCCCTAGCTGACTTTCCAGATAGGCCGCTCAAAATTTTGGTGGGTTTCGCGCCAGGCGGTGGCTCCGATATCCTCGCGCGTACGGTTGCGCCAGCACTAGGTGAAGCGCTTGGCCAAACTGTGATCGTCGACAACCTGCCGGGCGCGGGCGGTAACCGTGCGATGGCAGAGGTCGCGCGCGCTAAGGCCGATGGCTATACGCTACTTATGGGAACCCCTGGCCTTGCGACAAATGCCAGTCTCTACAGCAATTTGGGCTTTGACCCGTTGACGGCTTTTGAGCCGATCGGGTTAATCGGTAGCGTGCAAAATGTGCTTCTAGTACAAAAGGATTTGCCGGTCAGTTCTGTGAGCGAACTAATCGCTTACATCAAGGCTCGACCAGGGAAATTAAATTACGCTTCGCCCGGAACAGGTACATCGTTGCACTTGGCGGGCGAGCTGTTTAAATCTGCAGCCAATCTGGATATTGTGCATGTTCCGTATAAAGGCGGCGGACAGGCCATGACCGATTTAATGTCGGGTCAGGTCGCAGTCATGTTTAACGTGTTGCCGTCTGCGTTACCCCAAATCAAGGCTGGAACAGTTAAAGCGCTCGCGGTTACCGGTCGCGAACGGGCGAGCGTTTTACCTGACTTACCAACCATGATCGAGTCTGGCGTCTTGAATTACACGGCGTTCACTTGGAATGGACTTTTAGCACCAAGCGCCACGCCTCCTCAGGTGATTCTGACGATCAATAAAGCAATACAAAAAATCTTAGCCAGTCCCGAAATGGTAAAGCGCTATGCGTCGATCGGAACCGATGTGATGTCTGGAACGCCGGATGCGTTCAAGAAGCTCATCCAAGATGAAACGCAAAAGTGGCGACAAATTATTGAAAGTAACTCTCTGAAGGCTGAGTAAGCGCTCAAGTGTGATCTTGTCTTCTTCATTTATCAACGATCTCGGAAATTTAATGACTAGCAACGTACCGGTTCAACCTAAAACGAAGGCACGCACATTTCGAGAGTTACTCGCAGGTAGGCGCCCGGTTGTTTCCTGTGGTGTCTATGATGGCTATAGCGCCATGATGGTTGAGGCAATGGGCTTCAAGACAGCTGCAACTACAGGTGCTGGGCTTGCGAACTCTGTATTAGGTGTGCCAGATATTGGCATTTTTAGTTTGCGCGATAACGTTGACACCTGTCGAAATATCGCCCGAGCAGTCTCGATCCCGATTATGGCCGATGCTGATACAGGCTATGGCAATGCGGTGACGGTCTACCATGTGGTGCAGTACTTTGAAGAGGCTGGCGTTGTAGGGATCAATATTGAAGACCAACTTATGCCAAAACGTTGTGGTCACATGAACGGTAAAGAACTCGTCGAAATCAGCGAGATGACACAAAAAATTACGGCTGCGATAAAGGCAAAAAAAGATTCTGACTTTATTATCAATGCGCGTACAGACGCGATTGCTGTAGAGGGTATTGAGGGAACGATTATAAGAATTCGAGAATACGTCGCTGCGGGCGCCGATATGATTTATGCGGATGCCATTCGCAGCGAAGATGACATCGCTAGAATCATTGAGGCGGCGCGTGGAGTGCCCGTGAATGTAAACATGGGTTTTGGTTTGCGGGCACGGCCAACATCACCGTTGATTTCTCTGACGCGTTTGGCTGAACTCGGCGTTGCGCGGGTGAGTTTGCCCAGGCTGCTGCCGGCTGCGGCACTGTCCGGCATGCAAAAGGCGCTTGAAACGCTCAAACAATGTATTGATACCGGTGAGTTAACAGATCGTCCTGATTTGTTAGTGGATATGGCTGCGATCACCAAACTTGTTGGTTATGAACGCATTAATGAACTCGAGAATTCTCTACTCACTGATGAGCAAATTGCGCGCAAGTACGGCGAAGGCGAACGCGATTATGTCGTCAAAAATAAACAAAGTCACTGAACATGCAACCACAACGCTACGGTCCCTTTCCTTACACGCCCATCCATCAGCGGCCAAAATTGGTTTGGCCTAACAATGCGCGGATTGCAGTTTGGATTAATCCAAACATCGAATTTTTTGGGCTTGATGATGTCATGCCCGGCAATACCAACGAACGGGTCGCACGCGAGCACGCTAAGATTCCGAACGTCCGTAATTGGTCGGTGCGTGACTACGGTAATCGCGTCGGCGTATGGCGTCTCTTCGAAGTATTGGCGCGCTATAACGCGCGTGCCACAGTAGCACTGAACAGCGAGGTCTGTGATCATCACCCAGAAATCATCGAACGTGCCATGCAGCTCGATTGGGAACTCATGGGGCATGGTCAAACGAATGCGCGTCGCATCAACGAAATGAGTTCAGATCAAGAGCGTGATGCAATTTTTGCTACGGTTGATCGTATTGAGCGTGCGTGCGGGAAAAGACCGCAAGGTTGGCTGGGCCCTGGACTCGCCGAAACTTGGCATACGCTCGAACACCTATCAGCTGCAGGCATACGCTATATCTGTGACTGGGTAAATGATGATCAGCCGTACACGATGCAGATTGGTTCACCGAAGATGGTGTCGATTCCGTATTCGGTCCAAACCAATGATGTGCCCGCATACTTTGACATGAAATGCTCTGTACCTGAGTTTGAGCGCATGCTAAAGGATCAGTTCAACGTGTTGTGGCGCGAAGGCGCCGAGTCTGGTCGTGTGATGGCAATTGCTGTGCATCCTTTCGTGACGGGGCAACCTCATCGAATCGGTGCGCTTGATGCTGCGTTAGCGCACATCTGCGCTCATGAAGGTGTCTGGCTTGCCACCGGCAGTGAAATCATGGAGCATTATTTAAAATCAGATTATGCCAAAGCGATGGGACAGACAAGCTAGTTTTATCGCTTAGCCATTTTGTATATATTTTCGAGTAGTTCTTTAAAGGGTTCGCGCGGCCAGGTTCGGCGCAAAGAGTCAGAGACCGTCACTTTTAGCGTCCCTAGCTTATCGATTTCTTGTACGACTTGATCGTCGTGTTGTAGCGCGCACAGTCCGGTGTGATTGGTGCCGGTGGTGATCACATCGCCAATCTTTAGGCTGGTGATGTGACTCACGTGTTCCACTAAATCAGCAATCGTGAAGACAATGTCGTTCATCGGAAAGTCTTGACGCAAAATCCCATTTAGCCAAAAACGTACTTGTAACGATAAGGGATCACCGAGCTCATCGGCCGTGACAAGATAAGGTCCCATTGGTGAGAATGTATCCCATGATTTTCCGGTGAACAGGCTGCGCCGACCATTTGGCATGATGACACGATTGCTGAGCGCGGCCTGAGCGGTGACATCGATGTAGTTGGTGTATCCAAATATGACGTCCATACCTGTGCCTTT
>CALQNE010000168.1 GCA_943331855.1 Bordetella parapertussis | reverse complement strand
TGTTATCTCCGTTTGTTTGATTGGCTTATTGATTATCACTCGCGGCGCCCATCCTAAAAGTCTTATTCCGCGCTAGGGATAACCCTAATTCGCAAATAAATAAAAGCCCAGTCATTTTCACGACTGGGCTTCTGATTTGCCGAAAAAGACTATAAAAAACTTAGGCTGTTTTGACTTTCTCAAGCATTTTGAACACGCCTTTAGGGGCGTTGACGAACAAGCGCTTAAAGGCCTTGCCTAAGCAACGGCGCTCGAGCGTGTTGCGGCGCGTACGTTTTGTTTCTGAAGCCATCGCTATTCTCCGGTAGGGAACCTGTGATGATACCCTAAAACGTCCCGAGGCGTCTCTTTTCTGAAACGTTAGGGATATTCGCCAGTGAACCCAAGTTCGTTTAACAGTCGCTTTATGATTGCAGCATGAACCCAACGATACGCATTACTGGCGCGCGCCAGAACAATCTCAAAAATCTTGACCTCACGCTAAATACCGGCGATTTAACGGTGATCACCGGTGTGAGCGGCTCGGGCAAGAGTTCACTGGCCTTTGACACACTCTACGCAGAAGGGCAACGACGCTACGTTGAAACCTTCTCTCCCTACGCGCGTCAATTTTTAGATCGGATGGATAAGCCCGTTGTCGACCGCATTGAAGGGATCTTGCCTGCAATCGCGATCGACCAGACGAACCCGGTGCGCAGTTCTCGTAGCACCGTCGGCACCATGACCGAACTCAACGACCATCTAAAGCTGCTCTTCGCGCGAGGCGCGCAGTTGACCTGCCGCGGCTGTGGTCAGTCGGTCTGTCGCGACAGTACCGCGTCGATCTTTGCTGCAATTGGCCAGCGTGCTGCCAAAGCGGGTGATCCTCGTCTCGTCGTCACTTTTCCGGTTCAAGTGCCCTTGAACTTTACTGAAGAGGAAGTGCGTGGCTTTCTCGATCAACAGGGCTACACCCGCGTACACGCGGATGAAAATCCAACGCAAGTCGGCGACGCGATTGCAGCCAAACCATCCAAGCCATTAAAAAAAGTTTCAAAAAAATCAGCCACGCTTTCACCGTTATTACGCACGCTCCGCGTCATACAAGACCGCTTCCGTTTTGAAGGTGCCGAAGCCTCTCGCGTGATGGAAGCGCTCGACATTGCGCTCAAGATGGGCAATGGTCTGATCTCGGTGCATGCGCTTGATCAAGAGGGTGCCGATACCGACGTCTGGAAATTCAGCGATAAGCTGCACTGCGCCGACTGCAACATCAGTTATAGCGACCCACTACCCAGCACGTTTTCGTTTAACTCGCCTCTGGGAGCCTGCGAAGCCTGTCGTGGATTTGGCCGCGTGATCGGCATTGATTTTGGCCTCGTGATTCCGGACGAAAACAAAACGTTGGAGGACGGTGCGGTCAAGCCCTGGCAGACACCCAGTTACAAAGAGTGTCATGAAGAAATGCTGAAGTACGCCAAGCGCGCCAACGTATCGGTGAACACACCTTGGCGTCATTTGCCCCAAGAGCATAAAGACTGGGTCCTGGATGGTGACCCACTGTGGAAAGGCGGCAGCGGCGCCTGGAAAACCCAATGGTACGGCGTACAAAAATTCTTTAACTGGCTTGAAACCAAGTCATACAAAATGCATGTACGGGTCTTGCTCTCAAAGTACCGCAGCTACACCCCTTGCCCAACCTGTCATGGCGCCCGCTTAAAACCCGACGCCCTGCTCTGGAAAATCGAACACAAATCGATTCAAGATTTGATGTTGACACCGATTATTCAATTGCGTGCGTTTGCCGATACGCTTAAGTTTGAGGGCGGCTTGGACGCAGCCATGGATCTGGTATTGACCGAAGTGCGCGCACGACTCAAGTTTTTGTGTGATGTGGGCCTGGGATATCTCACGCTCGATCGTCAGAGCCGCACGCTCTCGGGTGGTGAGGTGCAGCGAATCAATTTGACCACTGCTTTGGGCACCTCATTGGTGAACACTTTATTTGTGCTGGATGAACCTTCGATCGGTCTGCATCCTCGCGATATTCATCGTGTCGTCGAAGTCATGCACCGCTTACGCGATGCGGGCAACACCTTGGTGGTGGTCGAGCATGATCCACAGGTCATGATCGCTGCCGACCGCGTGATTGATGTAGGCCCGGGTCCAGGCGAACGCGGCGGTCAAATCGTGTTTGACGGTACACCTCTTGCACTGCGAGACGCGACAACGCTCACCGGAAAATACATGGGCGGACGCATGAAGGTCGAGGCGCCGCGACCATTGCCCGTATCAGCCAACACCCCCCGCTTGCTACTTGAAGGCGTCACCGCCAATAATCTTAAAAATGTATCGATCGAGATCCCACTTGGTCGTTTAGTCTGTGTCACCGGCGTATCGGGCTCGGGCAAATCAACGTTAATCCAGGATGTGCTCTACCCAGGTTTACTGAAGATCATGGGTAAGCCAACAGAATCACCTGGCGCCTTTGATCGGATTCTAGGCGCGGAGCAACTCGCCGACGTTGTGATGGTCAACCAGGCGCAGATTGGCAAAACCGCGCGCTCAAATCCTGCCAGCTATGTTGGCGCGTTTGATCCAATTCGTAAGCTGTTTTCTCAAGCACCGGTCGCACGCGAGCGGGGCTACACCGCCGGTACGTTCAGCTTTAATAGTGGTGACGGGCGCTGCCCCACCTGCGGCGGCACTGGCTTCGAACATGTCGAAATGCAGTTTTTATCCGACGTCTATATCCGCTGCCCAGACTGCGATGGCAAGCGCTTTCGACCTGAAGTACGTGAGGTCGAAATTGAGCACTTAGGCAGACGCGCCTCAATCGATGCCGTACTCGACATGACCGTTTCAGAGGCACTTGAATTTTTTAAGGGCTTGCGCGACGTGCAACTCGGTTTGGCACCGCTTGAAGACGTTGGGCTTGAATACGTCAAGCTTGGCCAGCCGGTACCCACACTATCTGGCGGCGAGGCGCAACGCTTAAAGCTCGCAGGCCACTTAGCTGAAGCCGCGCGTAGCGGAATTTCAACGGCCAAACTTGCTAAAAAAGGAAGCCTATTTTTATTCGACGAACCGACCACTGGTTTGCATTTTGACGACGTTGCGCGCTTGATGCGCGCCTTCAGAAAATTACTAGGCGCGGGCCATACGCTACTGATCATTGAACATAACTTGGACGTGATTCGCGCCGCAGATTGGGTCATTGATTTAGGACCTGAGGGTGGTGACGCTGGTGGTGAGATCATTGTTTCAGGCAGCCCTGAACAAATCATGGCGCATCCAACTTCGCACACGGGCGCTGCTTTACGCGAATATGCTGTGGCCATGACGCCAGACGCAATTGGTACTTCTGCAGCAGCGCATGACGTTGCCGATGATCCACGTGCAGTCGCCTTGCGTTTACTCGAACCCAATACAAGCGTACCTTTAGGTCGTTCACTACAAACAGTCTTAAAAGAAAAGCGTCGCGCTGCAACGAGTATCGATATTTTGCATGCGCGCGAGCACAATCTTAAAAACATCAGCGTCAGTATTCCCCATGACAAGTTCACAGTCATTACGGGTGTATCAGGCTCGGGCAAATCCACGCTCGCGTTTGATATCTTATTTAATGAGGGCCAACGGCGCTATCTTGAATCCTTAAACGCCTATGCACGCGCGATCGTGCAGCCGGCGGGCAAGCCCGACGTCGACGCCATTTTTGGTATCCCCCCTACCGTTGCCATCGAGCAACGCACCAGTCGCGGTGGCCGAAAATCAACCGTTGCGACGATGACTGAGATTCATCACTTTTTACGCTTGCTGTACATGAAGCTTGGCACGCAGATGTGCCCCCAGTGTCACGTGAGCGTCGAACCACAAAGTGCTGATCAGATCGTGGCGCGTATTATGCGCGATCACAAGGGTCAGCGGATTGGCCTGTTGGCACCGCTGGTCACCGCACGTAAAGGTTTTTATACCGACCTGGCAAAATGGGCGGCCGGTAAAGGTTTTACGCATCTACGTGTAGACGAGGCCTTTATCCCTACCGCAAAGTGGCCGCGTCTGGATCGCTTTAAAGAACACACGATTGAACTACCTGTTGCTGACCTAGTGGTCGGCACCGACAACGAAGCGCAGTTACGTGAAGGTGTGCGCAGTGCGCTCGAACATGGTCAAGGCGTCATGAGCGTCGTTTGGTCGCTTGATCGCCTGCACGCCGATATGTCGGCCAAGCTCGATCAAACGCATTTTTCTGTGAAGCGCGCCTGCCCGAGCTGCGGCACAAGTTTTCCAGAACCCGATCCCCGCATGTTCTCGTACAACTCTAAACACGGCTGGTGTCACAGCTGTTTTGGTACTGGCTTAAAACTACAGGGGTTTGATGAAGAACAAACAGGCGAAGAAACAGCCTGGAACGCGTGGTACGAAGGTGAAGCCACCCCCTGCACCAGTTGTCATGGCGCGCGCTTAAATCCGACTTCGCGCGCCGTATTGTGGCGCGACAAATCGATTGCCGAGCTCGCGGGCCTGGCCGTCTCTGATGCCCATACTTTTTTTACAGCACTGGTACTACGTGGTCGCGATGCTGAAATTGCACGGGATATTCTTTCTGAAATTCGTGGTCGCCTGCAATTTATGCAAGAGGTTGGTCTAGGTTATCTTGCGCTCGATCGGGCAGCACCTACGCTTTCCGGTGGCGAAGCGCAGCGCATTCGCCTTGCTGCACAACTCGGCTCAAACATGCAAGGTGTCTGCTATGTTCTGGACGAGCCAACGATTGGTTTGCACCCACGCGACAATCGGATTTTGCTTGGCGCCTTGTCGCGCCTTGAAAAAAATGGCAATACCTTAGTTGTGGTTGAACACGATGACGACACGATTCGTCGCGCGGAACATATCATTGATATTGGCCCTGGCGCCGGCATTCGAGGCGGACGTGTGGTGGCACAAGGCAGCTTGCAAGATCTAATGAACGCGCCCGAATCCACGACCGGTCAATATCTAAAAAATCCGCTCGCACACCCCCTGCAGCCGCGCCGACCGATTGCCAAAGATACGCCAATGATTGTCGTCAAAGGTGCAAAATTACATAATCTGCGCCATATCAATGCGCGCTTTCCGATCGGACGCTTAAGCGTCGTGACCGGCGTGTCTGGATCAGGAAAATCAACCCTGGCGCGCGAGGTGCTGCTCGATAACTTGGGTGCCGCGGTCTCTGTGCGTGGCGATCCGAAATGGCACGGTTGTGAAAGCATTGAAGGTTGGCAGACAATCGATCGTGTTCTTGAAGTTGATCAAACCCCGATCGGCAAGACGCCTCGCTCATGCCCCGCAACCTATATCGGTTTTTGGGATGACGTGCGTAAACAGTTTGCAGAAACGCAAGAAGCCCGCATTCGGGGTTGGGGTGCCGGAAGATTTTCATTCAACACCGGCGATGGCCGCTGCCCATTGTGTGAAGGTCAGGGTATGCGCACGCTTGAGATGAGTTTTTTGCCTGATATTAAGGTTCCGTGCGATGCCTGCAGTGGCGCCCGCTTCAATACCGATACACTCGGCGTACGAATGCGTGAAAAACATGCTGGCGCCGTACTATCGCTTGAAGTCGATGACGCCATTGGTTACTTTGCAGCCCATCCAAAAATTCGTCATCCGCTTCAATTGATGCAAGACGTAGGACTTGGCTACATAACGCTCGGCCAGCCCTCTCCAACACTTTCGGGCGGCGAGGCTCAACGTATCAAGTTAGTCACCGAGCTCGCTAAAGCGCGTATGACCGAGGGTGTGATCACGACCGGACGCGCCTCACGCCTGCCACATACTCTTTACGTTTTGGATGAACCCACGGTTGGCTTATCGATGGCCGATGTCGAAAAACTGATTCGCGTACTCCACCGACTTGTTGAGGCGGGCAATACGGTCGTAGTCATTGAGCATAATCTTGACATCATTGCTGAGGCCGATTGGCTTCTGGATTTAGGTCCAGAAGGCGGTTCGGGTGGCGGCAAGCTCGTGATCGAAGGAACGCCTGAGCAGGTGATGGCAGTACGTTCAAAATCGCACACTGGCGAAGTGCTGTATGAATTCATGCATCGTGCTTAACGTCACTCTATTTTCAATTGCAAGGCGAGCGGCGTGACAGTGTGCCGCTTCGAGGATCGACTGGCGGGCGAAGCGAAGGTCTTGTCTGGGTTGCGCCAACGCATTACTGCGCGCAGTTCTGCCGAGCTGCCTGCAGCCTTTGCTGCCATACAAGCCGCACAAAGCGCGGGGCATTGGATCGCCCTGCTGCTCGACTATGAGCTCGGTGAGTGGCTTGAGCCAACCCTGCAACCAACCGCAAGCACTGCGCAAACTCGTCTCCACCCGCATAGCCGTTTAACCGCCCTAGTATTCGATTCAGTCGCCATTGAAAAACCTTGGGATAGGCTGGTTTCTCCCTCAGCTACGAGTGAGGCGTGCATTACCGCAGTTACCGCAAGTCTGTCGCGAGCAGATTATTTTGAGCGTATTCACAAAATAAAAGAATGGATCGCGCAGGGTGAGGTCTATCAAATTAATAGCACCTTTGCACTGAGCGTATCCACGCAAGGATCTGCACAAGCGCTGTATCGCCAACTCGCCAATCAACACCCAAGCGCACATGCCGCGTTTATCGAAGACGATGAACAAACAATTCTGTCATTTTCACCAGAGCTTTTTTTGCAACGTCGCGGCACAGCGCTCATCACGCGTCCAATGAAAGGGACCGCCCCTCGCGCAGACGACCCACTTGAAGATCAACGACTTGGACAGCGCTTACAAGCAAGCACAAAAGATCGCGCTGAGAATCTAATGATCGTAGACCTTTTGCGCAATGATCTTGGCCGCATCGCAACACCGGGCACTGTGATTGCTGAGCCTTTATTCTCACTTGAGGCATATCCCTCAGTCTGGACGATGACCTCGACCGTTCAAGCTTCGATTGCGGCTCAGACCTCACTTGAACAGATCTTGCGGGCACTGTTTCCGTGTGGCTCGATCACGGGCGCGCCTAAAATCGCCGCCATGAAACGTATTCAGCAAACTGAAACGCAACCGCGTGGTTTGTATTGCGGCAGTATTGGCTGGCTTGCACCGAATGGCGACTTTTCGCTGAATGTCGCCATTCGCACGCTACTGCTCAATCAAGACGGTAGCGGCCTATATCACGTTGGGGGCGGCATTGTGTACGACTCGGTCGCGGCGCTTGAATGGGACGAATGTCACTGGAAAGCGCGCATCGTTATTGACAAACCCGAACCAACTCCGCCTCTACCGAATTCAAATCTTTAATTGCATTGATATTATCGATATTAAAGGTAGCGTTGGTTTTATACGTTGGATTAAACAATTCGATACGATCACGGCGCGAGTATTTAAGCAACGAGCCGCTATAACCACGCCCCGACCTATCGCCCGACAGGTCAATATCAAAACAATACCGACCTAGGCTTGCGCCACCGGTACTGTAAAGCGTTAACGCCAGCCCAATTTGCATCGGAAATTGCTTAACCATCAGATCAACCTGCTTCGCATCAACTAGCCGGTAACCCCATAGCTGGCTGGAATCCCAAAATCCCGTTACCACCCGGACGTTAAACGGGCAGCGGTAAAAATCAGCCTCGGCAATCAAAATACAACGATCGCGCGCGATGTACTTTACCGTAGCCTCAAAGGCTTCAAGATATCCCTTCGCCCAGCGAATCGTCACTGGAAACACGAGGCGCGTAGTACGCTGCGCATTGACTTCAGCCTTGGGCGGCGCAACCTCAACGGTGAAACTATTTTTAGGAAACTCACGCGCTAAGCTC
>CALQNE010000167.1 GCA_943331855.1 Bordetella parapertussis | reverse complement strand
TGTTGGCGCGTTACATCGGCTATATCTCGCCAGAGTCATTCAATACGTCTGCATCGATCGCGTTCATCACGATGTTTGTGATTGGAGGCCAACGATCGATTTGGGGCCCCTTGGTTGGAGCGGTTGTGCTGACGCCTTTGCCAGAGCTCTTTCGTGGCGCAGTGCAGACACAGAATATTTTTTATGGTGTCGCGTTGATTTTGATCCTACGCTTTATGCCGGGTGGCTTAGTCAGCATGATGGACTGGTTAAAGAGTTTTAGAAAGGCGCGACCATGAGTCAGGAACTATTGCGAGTTGAAGGATTGTCAAAGAATTTTGGTGGATTGGCGGCTTTGCATAACGTTTCGTTTACGGTCTCGAGCGGTGAGATTGTGGGCTTGATTGGCCCAAACGGCGCGGGTAAGACGACGGCGTTTAATGTCATTAGCGGGACGATGCCGCCCTCGGCGGGCACGATCACCTTTGCGGGTAAAGACATCGCAGGCGGCCCACCCAGCAAGGTAGTTGTTGCGGGCTTGGCACGCACATTTCAATCTACTTCGACCTACCCGCAGGTATCGGTTGCCGAAAATGTATACCGTGGCATGATTGCACGCATCGCGGGTACCGCGGTTGCAAAAATTGCCGGACGCACTACACAGCTTGTTGCTGCGGATCAGGTCAGCGCCGAAATTGATAAGATTTTGCATATGGTCGATTTGCAAAGTTGGCGCGACGTGCCTGCGGGCTCACTTGCATACGGGCTGCAAAAAAAGCTCGGTATTGCGGTCGCACTTGCCGCGCAACCCACGATTTTATTATTGGATGAGCCCGCAGCAGGATTGAACCATGAAGAGTGCAATGAACTGGCTAAGCTACTGAGGCAGTTACAACAACGAGGATTGACGCTCTTGTTGGTTGAACACCATATGGCTTTAGTCATGGAGCTCTGCGAGCGTATTGTGGTGTTGGTGCAAGGCGAAAAAATTGCTGAAGGCACGCCGGCTGAAATTGGAGAAAATCCAGCGGTGATCGAGGCCTATCTTGGAGCACCTGATTATGCCCATGCTTAAGGTTGAAAATCTTTCGGTCCGCTATGGGCCACTTGAAGCCGTGCGTGGTATTAGTTTTGAGGTAGAAGAGGGGCAAATCGTTGCCTTAATCGGTTCGAATGGGGCGGGTAAAAGCACAACGCTTAAGGCACTCATGGGCCTGGTCGAGGTCTCGGCTGGATCCATTCGCATGCAGGGTGTTGATCTGCATACTGAGTCGGCCGCATCGCGCGTGAGCCTTGGTTTGGCGATGTCGCCCGAAGGCAGACGTCTGTTTGGCCGTATGACCGTGTTAGATAACCTCTTGGTTGGTGCACATTCGGTCAAGGTGCGCAGCAGTATCGATCAGTCGCTGAAAGAAATTTATGCCTTGTTTCCGCGCGTATACGAACGACGCGCTCAGCTTGCAGGTTCGCTATCTGGGGGTGAACAACAAATGGTGGCGATCAGTCGCGCCTTGATGGCGCGCCCCAAGCTATTGATGCTTGACGAACCTTCGTTAGGGATCGCACCTAAGATTGTTGCTGAAATTGCCTCCGCCATTGAGCGACTGAATCGCGATGCGGGGGTTTCGATTGTGCTTGTTGAACAGAACGCACGCTTGGCGCTTAAGTTAGCACATCAGGCGTATGCGCTTGAGCATGGCGAAATCGTACGAACAGGGAAAGGCGCCGAACTGTTGGCTGATCCGTTCGTGCGCAAGGCATATCTGGGCGTGTAGTAAAAAAAGCCGATTGCTCGGCTTTTTTACTTGCGTGCACTCTTGACGTGTTATTCGACCAGACCCGCCACTACATTTGAAAAGCCAGAATCTACGTGCAGGATTTCGCCTGTGACGCCAGAGGCCAAGTCTGACAATAAAAAGGCTGCAACGTTGCCAACCTGCTCGATGGTGACGTTGCGACGTAAAGGCGCGCTGGCTTCGACAAATTTCAGAATGCTTGAAAAGTCTTTAATGCCGCTAGCTGCAAGGGTTTTGATGGGCCCCGCCGAAATACCATTTGCACGAATACCTTCAGGGCCAAGATTCGCAGCCAGGTAGCGTACTGAGGCCTCGAGCGAGGCCTTGGCCAGGCCCATGGTGTTGTAGTTGGCCAGTACGCGTTCGGCGCCGAGATAGGTCAGGGTGATGAGTGCGCCGTTGCGCCCTTGCATCATGGGCCTGGCTGCTTTGGCAAGCGCCGGAAAGCTGTACGAAGAAATGTCGTGGGCGATGCGAAAGGCTTCACGCGAGAGCCCTTCTAAAAATTCACCTGCAATCGCTTCGCGTGGGGCGAAACCGATTGAGTGCACCAGGCCGTCCAGACCATCCCAGCATTTTGCAAGCTCAGTAAAGGTGGACTCAATCTGGCTGTCTTCGGCCACATCACAGGGCAACACGATTTTGCTACCAAAATCGGCCGCAAACTCTTTGACACGCTCTTCAAAGCGCTCGCCAACGTAAGTAAAGGCGAGTTCAGCGCCCTGCGTGTGGCAGGCCTTGGCGATGCCGTAGGCGATCGACCGATTAGAAATGACGCCTGTAATCAAAATACGTTTGCCGGAGAGAAAGCCCATAAAAATCCTAGAAATGTAAAAGGTCAGCGTATTGAATCAGGGACTACAAGCTGCATATTAGCTGCGATTGCCAGTTCCCGGAATCCGCAGTTTAGCGCCGACTTTAAGTGCATCGGTCTTCAGATTGTTTAGCGCACGTAAGGCGGCTACGGTTGTGTTGTATTGACGGGCGATGGAGTCAAGCGAGTCGCCTTTACGCACCACGTGATCACGAACCTGCTGACTTGTCGCTTGGCTGACTTGACGGCCGGCGACTTGCGGTACGGGTGCATTGGCTGTTGCCGGCGCTAATTGAATGCCTTGCCCTGCAGGCCCTGGAATCACGATGATTTGTTCGGCCGAAACGCGGGCACTGGATTCGATGCGATTTGCTTGTCTTAGGCGGGCCTCAGAGACCCCAAACTTTGCCGCAATTGAACTGAAGGTTTCACCCTGTTTAGCTTCATACGTTTTCCAGGAGGAGAGCTCGCCCTGATATTGCAAGAGGTTGGCATTAAAGATGTCGACTTTATTGCGCGGCAAAATGACAACGTGTTCTTCTTGCGCTGAGATGACGGATTGATTAAATGAGGGGTTCAATGCCCGAAAATCATCAATTGGCATCTCGGCTAATTGCGCTGCGACGGTGAAGTCGATGTTGACCTTTTTTTGAACCGTTACAAAATAGGGGCTGTTATCGACTTGAGGTAATACGACTGCATAGCGTTCGGGATCAGCCACGATGTTTTTGATGGCCTGAAGCTTAGGAACATAATTGAGCGTTTCATTTGGCATGTTCAGCGAAAGATAGTCTGTTGATTTGCCCGTCGCCATGTTGCGTGTAACCGCCTGTTTGACCGAGCCTTCACCCCAGTTATACGAGGCAAGTGCAAGATACCAGTCACCTTGAAACTCAAAGAGGTACTCAAGATAATCGAGTGCTGCATTGGTCGAGGCAATCGGATCGCGCCGCTGATCGTGCCACCAGTCTTGTTTGAGCTTGAACTGGGTGCCGGTGCTTGGGATAAATTGCCACAACCCAGACGCTCGAGCGCTTGAATAGGCGCTAGGGTTGTAGGCGCTTTCAACAAAAGGTAAAAGTGCGAGCTCAGTGGGTAGGCCTCGCCGGTTGATCTCATCAACAATGTAATAAAGGTATTTGCCCGCACGCTCGGCCATACGTTGCATTGCCTCTGGGTGAGAGGCGTAATAGGCGGTCCATTTGGCCGAGAGTGGCGTGTTTAAGTTGGGAATCGCAAAGCCGCGGCGGATGCGCTCCCAGACATCGAGCGGCGGGATCGTCAAATCGATGGTGCGCGAGGTGTCCTCGGCAACATAGCGGCCTTTTTGATCAAAGCCGGAGCAACCGACCAGGGCAACCAAGCCCAATATACAGATCAGACGAAAAAGAAGCATTGAACTCAACGAAAATTGTTTTTCCACTCTCGCAGCGCTGCGAATACCTCAACGGGCGAGGTCAGTTCACGTTGCGCCCAAGTGGTGGCAGCTTGCGCAACGCTGGGTTGTCGCGCGCGTAGAAACGGGTTGCAGGCAAGCTCAAGCTCGATCGAACTGGGAATTGTGGGCTGATCTAAGCGGCGCTGCTCATTGGCGTGCGCTTGCCAGTGTTGAAGCGCAATATTGTCGGGCTCAACAGCTGAGGCCCAACGCATGTTGGACAAGGTGTACTCGTGCGCGCAATACACGCGCGAATCTTTGGGTAGCGCAGCCAGCTTTGCCAGCGATGCGTCCATCTGGGCGGCCGTCCCTTCAAACAAGCGCCCGCAACCCGCCGCAAACAAGGTGTCCCCGCAAAACAGAACAGGAACGGTGCCAAAAGTACCCGCATAGGCAATGTGGCCCGCCGTATGCCCGGGAACATCTAAAACCATTAGTTTGAGCTGCAGCGCAGCATCTTCAAAAGTGTCGCCCTCGATCATAGGCGTATCACAAACTGGCAAAACCTCACCCGCGGGGCCCCAAACTTTGGCACCCGTCTGCTCAACAAGCTCAGCGACTCCGCCGACGTGGTCTTGATGGTGATGGGTGAGTAAAATAGCGCCAAGCGTAAGCTGTTGTTGTTTGAGTGCCTGCAGGACCGGTAGGGCTTGACCTGGGTCAACGACCAAAGCCTGGCTGCCATTTGAGACGAGCCAGATGTAGTTATCGCTGAAAGCGGCGATGGGAGAGATGCCAGGGCTTTGCCCTAAAAATGCAGGCAAGCGATGAGTTTTATTCATTTTTTTGAGAACACGTGTCCAAAGCACAATCCCCTATTGTAAATCTTGCCCAGTGGTTAGAGAGCGAACCAGGCCAGTATGTGCAGCGTTGGGAGCAAAATTGCTTCGATAAGATGGTGGCCGACGTCTTTGGCTATCATGCCTTGCAGGTCGGGCTGCCCAGTTTTGATCTGTTGCGGGCAAATCGTATGCCTTTTAAAGCCTATGCTGGCGCTGAGTTGCCCGCCGTCCCCGCAGCGGATTGGGCGGGGCTTGTCTTGACCGAGCCAGAGTTGTTGCCGTTTGATTCGCAAAGTGTAGACCTACTTGTTTTGCCTCATGGGCTAGAAGCAAGCGCTCACCCCCATCAAGTATTGCGTGAGGTTGAGCGGGTATTGGTACCTGAGGGTCGGGTGGTGATTTCGGGTTTTAACCCTTGGAGTCTGTGGGGTTTGCGTCATCGCACGCCGTACCTGACACCTTGGTTGCCCCAACCGATCAGCGCCCAGGTGTCGCTGCCGCGGCTCAAAGACTGGCTCAAATTACTTTCCTTTGAGATCGAACTTGGACATTTTGGTTGCTATGTGCCGCCGCTGCGCACCCAAAAGTGGCTTGATCGTTTTGCGTTCACCGAGGCTGCGGGTAACAGATGGTGGCCAGTCTGTGGCGCGGTGTACGTTGTTTCAGCGGTCAAGCGTGTCGCGGGTATGCGTTTAATCACCCCACGTTGGAAAACTGCCCAACCCTTGCGTAAAGGTGCGCGACAAACGGTGGGAGCGGCCTTGCAACAAAAAACGGGTTCAAAGTCCTCATCAAATCCCGTTCAATCTTAAATTTTAATTAGTCGCGTATGCACACTGAAGACACTGTAGAAATTTGGACCGACGGCGCCTGCAAAGGTAATCCGGGCCCGGGTGGTTGGGGCGTTTTGTTAAAACGCGGCGCAGTTGAAAAAACCTTGCACGGCGGCGAGGCCCTGACGACGAATAATCGGATGGAAATGATGGCAGTCATCGAGGCGTTGCGTGCTTTGACGCGCCCGTGCAAGGTGACGCTGCACATTGACTCTCAATATGTCATGAAAGGCATGACAGAGTGGATTCATGGCTGGAAGCAGCGTGCCTGGCGCACCGCCGACAAAAAGCCTGTCAAAAATGCGGATCTGTGGGTCTTGCTAGACGGTCTGGTTGCCCAGCACGACATCACCTGGCACTGGGTTAAAGGGCACGCCGGCGATCCGGGAAACGAGCGGGCCGATTTGCTTGCGAATCGCGGCGTTGAAGACGCCCGATCGCGCATGTAAAGTCGCTACATTCACAGGCAAGATCTCGTATGATGCAGGCACACCTCTTTTAAGCGATTGGCACCATGCGCTGGATAATTCTTGATACTGAAACGACAGGCTTAGATCCCGCCTACGGCCATCGCATTATCGAAATCGGTGCGATCGAAGTTGTTAATCGCGGTGTCACAGGTCGCGATTTTCATACATACCTGAATCCTGAACGCGAGAGCGACGCGGGTGCTCTTGAGGTGCATGGTTTGACGACAGAGTTTTTGTCAGACAAGCCGCGCTTCGAAGCGCGCGTTGATGAGTTTCTTGCCTTTATTGAAGGTGCTGAACTCATTATTCACAATGCTCCGTTTGATTTGAAGTTTTTAAATGCAGAACTGTCGCGCATCGGACGTGAGCCAGTCACGAATTTTTGTTCGGGTGTTACGGATTCGCTTGTGCATGCCAAGAATTTGCACCCGGGCAAACGAAATTCACTAGATGCCTTATGCGATCGTTATGGCGTATCGAATGCGCATCGCCAACTGCACGGCGCGCTCTTAGATTCTCGGTTACTCGCTGAGGTTTGGCTGGCGATGACCCGTGGTCAAGACAGTTTAATGATCGATAATTTTGACGTACCTGAAACCGAGGGCGTTGCTGCCAATGAGCAGCGCCTTGAAGCCTTGAACTTGCCCATTATTTTGCCCAGTGCAGAAGACTTGCAGGCGCACGAAAACTATCTTGCAGCTTTAGATAAAGCTGCAAAAGGCGCGTGTGTGTGGCGTCAGTACGAAGCGGTGCAGAAATAACAGTCTGCCGTGTAACAAGTACGTTAATCGCCTAGCGCAAGACACCAAGTGTTTTACGTTTGATTAAATCGAAATCGATCTGCGCACCAAGACCTGGTGCCATGGGGGCGTGAATCATGCCCTGCGGATCAATTTCGATGTCTTGTAACAAGCCGTACTTTTGCGACTCGGCGGGCAAGAGCACTTCAAACAGTTCGGTATTTTGCAGCGCCATGATCACGTGCAAATTCGCATAATTATTCAGCGAGTTACCGCCGTGGTGCACTTCGTAGTTCAAATGAAAGGCCTCAGCCAGATGCGCGGTTTTGATGAGCGTTGTGATGCCGCCCTTGACGGCAACGTCACCGCGTAAAAAATCGGTCGCACGCTCTTTGATCCATGGCGCATACGAATCTAAACCACCTGCGGGATACTCGGTGGCCATGATCGGAATGCTGAGATGTTTTTTGAGTTCAACGTAGTTATAGATATCAGCGTCAGCGAGCGGATCTTCATACCAATAAAAGCCGAGCGCTTCAATCGCTTGGCCCACCCGTAACGCGGCAGGGTAGTCGTAACTCCATACCGAATCCAGCATCAAGGTGTAGTCGTCTCCGACTGCTTTACGTACAGCCTCGCATACCTTGATATCATCGCGCCAAATTTGTGGTGGATGAATCTTATAGGCAGCCATGTTCAGCGCTTTGTAGTGCTGCGCTTCATCGGCATACGCCTCTGGAGCCGCCAAGACGGCTGAGCTGATGTAAGCCGGAATACGATCACGATAAGAGCCGAGCAGTTGATGAATCGGCAAGCCCGCGATTTTTCCGGCGATGTCCCATAGCGCGACATCCATCGCTCCAATGGCGCGCGCGGTGGTGGTACGCACGCGCTTCCACATCGCCTTATACAGACGTTCACGATCAAGCGGATTTTGATTGAGCAGAATCGGCTTGAGATACTTAATCA
>CALQNE010000166.1 GCA_943331855.1 Bordetella parapertussis | reverse complement strand
AGTAGGACATCGTCAAGCTCTTCTACCCCAAACCCCCTTGTGCTCAACGCACTCGGGGGTTTGTCTTTTGGGGCGCTGAAAACGATAAAGATTAAAATAAATAGCCGGATAATTTTATATAAATTAATGCGAATTATTTAAAGTGAATTATTTAATGTATGTAATTAAATAAATTACATAAGTTATTGTTTTTAATATTTATTTATTTAAAATAAAATCACTATTCTTGTTGCTCAGAGAATTTTACTAGTCTTCAGGAGCTCTGTCGTTTCATAAAGCGGCAACCCCATGACTCCAGAATAACTGCCTCGCAGATCTCGAATGAAACGCGCCGCAAGTCCCTGTATACCGTAGGCACCCGCTTTGCCAAAACACTCGCCACTTAGAATGTATGACGCGATTTCGTCCTGACTAAGCGCTTTAACTGTGACTAAAGACTCAGACAACGCGGTGTATATCGCCCCATCTGCTGAAACGACAACTGCTGTGAAAACCGTATGGGTTTGATCAGAGAGCTGCATCAAGATGCTGGCAGCGTCTTTTGCATCCGTCGGTTTACCTAAAATGGCATCCCCTAGGGCCACCGTGGTATCGGCCGCTAAGATGGGTTGACCTGCGATCTGCGCCGCAGTCGCAGCCTGTTGAGGCAGACTTAGCCATTCTGAGGCACGGTGGGCTTTGTCGAGTGCGGTACGCTGCACATAGGCTAGGGGTGTTTCATTGGCGAGGCGCGGTTCATCTGCGCCCTCAACGGGGGGCAGTCGCAATACCAGATGCGCGACGCCGATCTGAGTCAGTAATTCTTGTCGTCTTGGGCTGGCCGAGGCCAAAAATAGCCGGGGTATTGAATGTAGAGTCTGCATTTAGACGCGGTGGTAAGGATGATTGACCAAGATCGACCAGGCTCGGTAAAGCTGCTCGATTAAGACGACGCGTACCAAAGGGTGTGGAAACGTCAGCGATGACAGTCTAAGCAAGTTTGCACATGAGGCCTTCAGCGCTGGGTCAAGGCCGTCGGGGCCACCAATGAGTATGGCAAGAGACTGGCTGTTATCTTGCCAGCCCTGCAGCAAGGTCGAGAATTTTTCAGTGGTCAGGTCTTTGCCGTGCTCGTCTAAGGCGATACGCAAGGCTTGCTCTGGAATCGCACCCTCAATTCTTTTGGCTTCAGCCGCCATCATTTGTGCCGGGGTTTTGCCACTGGTACGAGGTTCGGGCTTTATTTCTTTAAGTTCGACTGCCCACTCGGCGGGTAGTCGTTTGGCGTAATCATCCCAGGCGGTTTCTACCCACGCAGGCATACGCGTTCCCACGGCGATGATGGTGATTTTCATGGCCGCGAGAGACTCGTTGATTTACCTGTTTGAACGTGCTGGACGTGAAGAACGACTCGCGCCACGACGGCCCTCGGGTTCGTCACGGCTACCCATTGGATCAAAGGCCGTATCACTTGAAGCCATGGCCGGGCGTGTGGATTCTGGTGATAGCTTCAGACGCACGGGTTTACCACCCCAGACTTCTTCAAGGTTGTAATAGGTGCGAATGGCCGGTTGCATGATGTGAATCACGATATCGCCAATATCGACCAGTACCCATTCGCCAGTCTCTTCGCCTTCAGTGGCAATGACAGGCACGCCCACGCTGCGTGATTTGTCGGCAACGCTATTGGCAAGCGCACGCGTTTGACGGTTGGACGTTGCAGAGGCAATTACCACACGGTCAAACATGCTGGTCAGATGTTCGGTATTAAAAACCTTGATGTCTTGCGCTTTAACGTCTTCAAGCGCGTCGACCACTGCACGTTGCAGTTTTTGAATATCCATTATTTTTTTATTTCCTGTCAGACTGCATGCTGGCGATATAAGCCATGCTCGGTGATATACCGGCCCACAGCCTCGGGGATGAGATCGTGGGTTGAATCGCCCCGAGCGATCCGCTGACGGATTTCGTTGGCAGAAACATCGAGGGGGTCAAAAGGTAAGTGCACCAGATGACGTTGATTTTGAGTAAGCCAGACATCGAGCTCGGCAGGTGCTGCTAAGGTCGAACCCGGGCGTTGTGCAACGACCAACTGTACTTTGCTTGCAATCACTGTCCAGTCACGCCAAGTACAAAAGTTTTCAAGTTGATCCGCACCTAAGATCCAAAAATATTCAGGCGCTTGAGGTAGCTGCGCAAGCGTCTCAACGGTGTAAGTCGGGCCTGTTCGATTGATTTCGATCGGATTGACTCGTAGGCCCGGCGTCTGCCCGACCGCCAGCTCAAGCATCGCTAGCCGATGCGCAGGAGACGCACCTAACGGTGGGCGTTGCCATGGTTGACCGGCTGGGATCAGTTGGACTTCGTCGAGACGAAGTTCAGTTAGTGCGGTTTTGGCCAACACCAAATGCGCGCCATGCACGGGATCAAAACTACCACCGAGTAAACCAATGCGCATTAGACCCAGTCTCTCGGGGTAAGGTATTGAGAAAGTGCCGCCTCAGGTGAGCCAGCTTGTGCCTGCCAGTTATATCGCCATGTTGCCATCGGAGGCATCGACAACAAAATCGATTCGGTTCGGCCCCCTGATTGCAGGCCAAAGAGTGTACCGCGATCAAATACTAGATTGAATTCTACATAACGTCCACGCCGATAGGCCTGAAAGTCGCGTTCGCGCTCTCCAAAGGGGATCGAGCGTCGTTTTTCAACCAAAGGCAGGTATGCAGGTAAAAAGGCGTTTCCAACTGAGCGAAGCAGCGCAAACGAGGCTTCAAATCCACCGTGACTTAAGTCATCAAAAAAGATACCGCCCACCCCCCGGGTTTCATTACGGTGTTTGAGAAAAAAGTATTCATCGCACCACTTTTTATACTTTGGATAGGCCGTCGCATCGTGAGGGTCTAGCGCGTCTTTGTTGATTTGATGAAAATGTTGCGCATCCTCTTCAAAGAGGTAGTAAGGCGTGAGATCCATCCCGCCACCAAACCAAAAAATATCTGCCTGCCCGCTACCTAAGGGCGCCTTGGCAATAAACATGCGCACGTTTAAATGGGTAGTGGGTATGTAGGGATTGCGTGGATGCAGCACCATGGATACACCCATGGCCTCCCAGGGCCGGCCAGCCACTTCAGGCCGATGTGCCGTAGCTGAAGGTGGCAGGGTGGTGCCCTTGACATGGCTAAATAAAACGCCAGCCCGTTCAAATAACTGGCCCCCTTCGATGAGCCTAGAGACGCCGCCACCGCCTTCCGGGCGTATCCATTCGTCGGACAAAAACTGCTCATTGCCGGCGCGTTCAAGTTCGCCAACGATGCTGGCTTGCAAGCCTAATAAATAGGTGCGGACAGGGGTGATGTTGAGTTCGGACACTATGTGTTTTTTTCTAGGGCACGCCAACCGATATCTGTTCGATATTGAGCGCCGTCAAAAGTGATAGATTGAACCGCTTGGTAGGCACGCTGCTGCGTAGCCCGCACGGAGTCGGCCAGGGCCGTGACGCAAAGGACTCGGCCACCTGAGGTTTGTAATGCACCGTCCTTTAGTGCTGTGCCCGCATGAAAAACAACGCAATCAGGCTGCGCCGCGGGAATCCCGGTAATCAAATCGCCCAACCTGGGTGTCAGTGGATAGTTTGCGCTGGCCATCACCACGCCTAGCGAAGTTCTTGGATCCCAATCAATCTCGGCTTGGTCGAGCGTGCCATTGACCGCTTGCTCGAAGACCTCAAGCAGATCACTGCGCATACGCATGAGAATCGGTTGCGTTTCCGGATCGCCTAAGCGGCAATTAAATTCAAGCACTTTTATTGGGCGTGTAGCATCGTCTCCGTCACCAATCATCAGGCCTGCATATAAGAAGCCTGTGAAGGGAATGCCATCCGCAGTCATACCCTGTATGGTCGGCTTAATTACTTCGTTCATGACGCGCTGATGAATGGTTTGGCTCACCACTGGCGCTGGCGAATAAGCGCCCATACCACCGGTATTGGGTCCTTGATCTGCGTCTTGCAGACGCTTGTGATCCTGGCTGGTGGCTAAGGGAAGAATGCTCTTGCCATCGCACAAAACAATGAAGCTGGCTTCTTCGCCGAGCAGACATTCTTCAATCACGACACGCGCACCAGCGGCCCCCAGCGAACCATCGCCTAACATCGCATCAACGGCTTCGTGTGCCTCGGTTAATGTCAGTGCGACGACCACCCCTTTACCCGCGGCCAGACCATCGGCCTTGATCACAATCGGTGCGCCTTGAGCGTCGATGTAAGCGTGCGCAGCGGCTGGCTCGGTAAAGGTTTGATAGCGTGCAGTAGGAATGCGATGCCGAACCATGAAGGCCTTGGCAAAATCTTTTGAACTTTCAAGCTGTGCGGCCGCACGCGTGGGGCCAAAAATCTTTAAGCCTTGCGCGCGAAAGGCGTCAACCACACCTTGAGCCAGAGGGGCTTCAGGCCCCACTACAGTTAAGGCAATTCCTTCTGCTTTAGCAAAGTCCGCAAGTTCTGTAGGGTGACTCAGTGCAAGGTTTGAGCAGCGCGCCATGGTGGCAGTACCACCGTTACCGGGTGCAACATAGACATGCGAAACACGCTGCGATTGCAAGAGTTTCCAGGCGAGGGCGTGTTCGCGGCCACCAGAGCCAATGACTAACAGTTTCATTGGGATTAGCCTTGTTCATCCATCGAGGCGTTGGTGTAGACCTCTTGCACATCGTCCAAACTTTCAAGCGCATCTAAGAGCTTTTGCATTTTGATCGCATCGTCGCCCACCAATTCAGTTTCGGTGTTTGGTTTCATCACTATATCGGCCATTTCAGGGATGAGGCCCGCTTTTTCAAAGGCGGTGCGAACTGCAGCAAAGCTGGACGGCGGGCAAATCGCTTCGATCACGCCTTCGTCGTCGGTGAGTACGTCGTCGGCGCCAGCATCAAGGGCGGCTTCCATGACGGCGTCTTCTGAGGTGCCCGGTGCGAAGATGAATTGACCGCAGTGCGTGAACATAAAGGCGACCGAACCCTCTTGCCCCATATTGCCACCGTGCTTGGAAAAGGCGTGACGAACATCGGCCACTGTGCGGGTGCGATTGTCAGTCATGCAGTCAACCACAACGGCTACGCCACCAATCCCATAACCTTCATAGCGAATTTCGTCATAATTTGAGCCATCTGCACCACCGACGCCTTTGGCAATTGCGCGTTGAATGTTGTCTTTTGGCATGTTGGCGGCGTTGGCCTTATCCCAGGCCATCCGCAGGCGTGGATTGGCGTCCGGATCTGCGCCGCCAGCGCGAGCGGCCACGGTGACCTCACGAATGATTTTGGTCCAGAGTTTTCCGCGTTTGGCATCCTGGCGACCTTTACGGTGCTGGATATTGGCCCATTTACTGTGTCCGGCCATGGTTTCCTGAAAAATTGGCTACGATAAAGGTTCATTTTACCTTGGCAGCAAGATAAACTCTTGCCTTCGAGGTCCAAATATCCGATTTAGCCCTAAACGCAATTTTTACGCAGTCCGTCTCATTTTCAGGAGCACCTATGAGCAACCTTGTGAAAGCCATTCAAATCGAACAAAACGGCGGTCCAGAAGTCTTAAAACTGGTCGAAATCGAAGTGCCCGCCCCAGGTGAAAATGAAATTACGATTCGCCAGCATGCTGCAGGCTTGAATTTTATTGATATCTATTTTCGTACCGGTCTTTATAAAAACCCGATGCCAATGGGCCTAGGCTTTGAAGGCGCGGGCGAAGTGATTGCAGTGGGTAAAAAAGCGGCAAAACGCTTTAAAAAGGGCGATCGGGTTGCTTACGGGCAAAGTCCAATTGGCGCCTATGCACAGGCGCGTAACGTTCCTGCTGCGCAAGTCGTTCAGTTGCCTAAAGGGATCAGCTACGAAGAAGCCGCCGCGATGATGCTCAAAGGCCTCACGGTGCAATACCTGTTTCGCCAAACATATCGCTTACAAGGTGGTGAAACTATTTTGTTTCACGCAGCGGCTGGTGGTGTTGGCTTGATTGCTTGCCAGTGGGCCAAAGCGTTAGGCGTCAAGCTGATTGGTACGGTCTCGAGTCCTGAGAAAGCGGCCATTGCAAAAGCAAATGGCGCTTGGGCTGTGATTGATTATTCAAAAGAAAACGTTGCAGAGCGTGTGCTCGAGCTTACCAAAGGCAAAAAAGTGCCTGTTGTGTATGACGGCGTGGGCAAAGACACTTGGGCCACTTCACTTGACTGCTTGCAGCCACGCGGCTTGATGGTCAGTTTTGGTAATGCGTCTGGTGCGGTTGATGGTGTGAACTTAGGTGTATTGGCTGCGAAGGGTTCGTTATTTGTGACACGTCCCTCGCTGGCTGCGCACGTTGGCACGCCTGAAAAAATGCAAGCGGCTGCCGACGAGTTGTTTGATTTGGTCTTGAAAAAGAAAATCAAGATCCGCATCGATCAACGTTATCCGCTTGAGCAGGCTGCAGAGGCACAAGCTGCCTTGGCAGCGCGTAAAACGACGGGCGCTACGATCTTTACGCTTGCCTAAAACGCCGTAGGCTGGGGCCTGCTGCAGGCTCTCATACAAAAAGCCCTCTTGCTTTCGTAGCAAGAGGGCTTTTTTACGTATAAAAATTAGGCGGTTTTCGCTTCGTGGTGATAGCGCGTGACGCGTTCAACTTCATTTTTTGAACCAAGTACAACACTCACCCGTTGATGAAGCGCTGTTGGCTGAATATCCAGAATGCGTTGCTCGCCATTTGTAGCAGCGCCACCGGCTTGCTCGACGAGCATGCTCATCGGATTGGCTTCATACATCAGGCGAAGCTTGCCCGGTTTGTTGGGCTCGCGTGAATCCCAGGGATACATAAAAATACCCCCACGCGTGAGTAAGCGGTGTACGTCGGCCACCATTGAGGCGATCCAACGCATATTGAAATCTTTGTCACGTGCGCCAGTTTTTCCGGCAAGCAATTCATCAATGTATTTGCGCACGGGTGGGGCCCAGTGACGCATGTTCGACATATTGATAGAAAATTCTTTAGTGTCTTCAGGGATCTGCATGTTTTCGCTGGTCATGATCCACGAACCTAATTCACGATCAAGCGTGAAACCTACGACGCCCTGACCAATGGTTAAAACCAACATCGTTTGCGGACCATAGACTGCGTAGCCTGCCACGACTTGGGTACTGCCAGGCTGTAAGAAATCTTGCTCAGTCACTTCGCGACCTGAGGCCGAAGCCGGCGCGCGTAGTACTGAAAAAATCGTTCCAATTGAAACGTTCACATCGATATTTGACGAGCCATCGAGTGGATCAAATAATAATAAAAATTCACCTTTAGGATAACGATTAGGAATCAGGTGGATGGTTTCCATTTCTTCAGAGGCCATCGCAGCCAAATGGCCACCCCATTCATTTGCCTCAAGCAATACCTCGTTAGACATCACGTCGAGTTTCTTCTGAACCTCACCTTGAACGTTCTCGGTTTCAAGGCTACCTAAGACCCCACCCAAGGCGCCTTTGCTCACGGCGTGACTGATGGTTTTGCAGGCACGCGACACAATTTCGATGAGCAATCGCACTTCAGCGCTGAGTGCATGGCTGGCCCGTTGTTGTTCAACGAGGTACTGGGTGAGTGTTTTACGTTTCATATTTTTTTTGGTCAGGTAGTCAGGCAGGGAATAAAAAGTGAAAAGTTATGAGCAATTGGATCATGCGTACTCAATTAAAAGATCATAGCGCCAGCGCCTTCGTAACGATTTCAAGTGTATTACGTGATAACCCATCGTGCGAGGCTACGCGCTGCAATTGAAGACGCATCTGTTCTTTGACGCTTGGAATGAACCGCGCCCAATGGTCAAAAGTGCGCGCTAGTCGTGCGGCAATTTCAGGGTT
>CALQNE010000165.1 GCA_943331855.1 Bordetella parapertussis | reverse complement strand
TCGTGATCCGTTTCGCGAGGAACAAGACTTAGAGCAGCATATCGCTCGCGTCTCGGGCAATGAGGCCAAGCCCGAGTTGGCGCGCGCGCTGGCGCAGACAGGCGCACGGCTGATTACCTGGTTGCAAGGCAAGGGCGCTAAGTTTATGCGCTTTAATCCGCAAGAGGGTTATCGCTGGTGCATGGCGCCTCCGCGTGCGCTTAAGGCTGGGCTTGACTGGAAAGAGCGCGGCCCGGATTTGATTTTGCGTCGACTAGCGCTTGAGCTTGTTGAGCGTGGCGGCTCGTTGCAGCTTGGTGCGCGCGCGACTGCGTTGATACTTGAGCAGGGCCGTTGTGTGGGTGTACAGGGCAGCTGTTTGGGCGAACAACGCACGTGGCACGCGCCCTATTGCCTGATTGCCGACGGGGGCTTTCAGGCTAATCGCACGCTGTTCGAACGACACATTGGCGCGCCGTTCGATTCGGTGTTTCAGCGAGGCGCCCGAACAGGTTGTGGCGACGGGTTGACGATGGCTTTAGCAGCAGGGGCCGTGTTAACCCCAGGCAACCGCTTTTATGGTCACGTGTTGTGTAGCGACGCGAAGCATAACGATCAGGTATGGCCGTACCCAGAGGTTGACGCGATCGCCACGGCAGGAATTGTCATTGATTCCACCGGTAAGCGCTTTGTCGATGAAGGTCGCTCAGGCGTGCATTTAGCAAACGAGTTAGCGGCTCATGCGAAGACTGACAAATTATTTGCAGTGTTTGACCGCGCTATTTGGGAAGGGCCGGGCACCTCGGCTCGAATCCCTGCAAACCCCTTGCTTGAGCGCGCGGGTGGCACCATTTTGCGGGCAGAGAGCGCGGTTGCCTTGGCTGAAAAAATGGGCGTTCCGAGTGATGCGTTTTTAGAAACCTTAGCGCAATATAACGAGGCGCTGGCGGACGGCACCCTGCAGACCCTAGCGATTTCGCGATCCGTGAAAGTTTCGCCTATGCCGATTGTGCAGGCGCCATTGATGGCGATTCCGATTTGTCCTGGAATCACCTACACCATGGTGGGTATCGATATTGATGCGCAGGCACAGGTACTTGATTCAAATGCGACACCAATTCCCGGTCTGTTTGCTGCGGGCGCGACAACCGGTGGACTCGAAGGCGGTCGAGACTCTGCCTACATCGGTGGTCTGATTAAATCGGGCAGCTTTGGTTTGCTCGCGGCAGAGCGAATTGCTGCGCTAGAGGGTAAGTCTGTATTGATCGAACAGCCTAAATCAACGACAACTGACGCAACCACTTTCATGACAAAGCCAACTATAGATTCCGCAGAAAACGCGGTTCAGGGTCTGGCACGCTTTCCGATTTTGCGTGGGACGATTCGCTTTGGCAAAGTGGTTGCAGTAGGTTTATCCCTAGTGGTCGCTTTACTGATCTACACGCTATCATCCGCCTCACTGGGTAGCCTGAGTGTGCTGTTGGCGCTGGGTGCTGGGCTGCTTGTACTGGTGATTGTTTTGGGTTTTGTCGAACTCATTAAGTTGATCACCGAGTTTTTGATGCCCGAATAGATGAGATTGACTGGCGTTCAATATAAAAATCGACCTCAACACATTGAGAAAAAATGAAAAACTTCATGAAAAAAATTCTCGGTAGCTTGCTCTTTAGCGCAATCGCTTCAAACGCATACGCAGCCTACCCTGAACAACCCATTAAATTGGTGGTGCCATTTCCTGCTGGGGGGACAACCGATGTCTTGGCCCGAATCTTGGCCGCCAAGCTGACTGAGCGCATGGGACAACCGGTGGTGGTTGATAACCGAGGTGGTGCCGGAGGCACGATTGCGTCAATGGTCGTTGCAAAGAGTGCGCCCGATGGTTATACCTTCATCTTGGGTACTAATGGCACCCATGCCGTGAACTATGCGTTGGCACCCAAGCCAACCTATCACCCGTTAAATGATTTCTCACCTATTACCTCCGTCGCTGAAGTGCCTAATGTGTTGGTCGTGTCGTCGAAATCCCCATACAAGACACTTGCTGAATTAATCGCGGCGGCTAAGGCGAAGCCGGGCGAATTGAGCCATGCCAGTACCGGTATTGGTGCTTCGCCGAGTCTAAGTTTCAACGTCTTAAAAAATATGAGTCAAATCGACGTGATTGAAGTGATGTACAAGGGTGGTGCGCCCGCGCTGACTGCGCTTTTTTCAGGTGAGGTCACATTTGGCTTTGATGGGGTTGCCACCTCAACGTCGCACATCAAAGCAGGTACGTTGCGCCCCTTGGCGGTGAGCAGCACCTACCGAATCCCAACCTTGCCTGAGGTACCCACGATTGCCGAAAGTGGTTATCCCGGTTTTGATGTGGCGGCCTGGTACGGTGTTTGGAGTCCTGCGCAAACACCCGCCGCAATTGTGCAAAAAGTAAATGCTGAGCTTAACGTTATTTTGAAGATGCCCGATGTGCGCGAAAAATTTGAAGGAATCGGTGCAAAAATGATGGGTGGTTCGGTAGAAGACTTTGTTGTGTTCAACAAAAAAGAATTTGACCGCTGGACAACCTTTATTCGTGCATCCGGGATGAAGTCGCAAGAATGATGCTTGGATCGAGTATTTAAATGAGCCGTTTAAAAAATAAACTTAAGCTATTGCTCTTCAAGATATCGCCTCATCTCGCCTTGGCGCTAGGTGTTGAATTCCCGCTGAAATCCGCCAATCGCTTGTTTCTAGAAAATGAAATCTTTGCTTTCTTGAATGTATTTTTTAAACAGCGGCCTGAGGGCGCGCGCTGTTTGTTTTTAGGTACAGATAAGCGCAGTTGGCATTATCCAAAACTGCTCGCTGCGCAGTTTTTTACGATGGATATCGAAGCAAAAAAGGCAATTTATGGACATCGCGGGCACCATACGATTGGGTCTGCGGCGGCCCTGACGCAACATTATGCGCTGCATTCGTTTGATGTCATTATCGCAAACGGACTCATCGGCTTTGGAATGAATCAGCAAGCGGATTGCGACGCACTATTAGCGGGTTCGCATGCGCTACTTAAAAAAGATGGTTTGCTCGTACTGGGCTACAACGATGGTGTTGAGTTTGTCAATTTCAAAGTACGTGAAGTCGCGAACTACAAGTTATTTGAAGAATTTGTTCCAAACCATCTAACTTTGACGCGTAGCCAGTATGAGTTTGGTGATCACACTTTTGTATTTTTAAAACCTGTATGACGGTAAGAAAAAGGACGTCAAATGAACACCATGCACACTGAATGTTTCAAGTCGTATGCAACGACGATTTTTTTGACAGCGCTATTCTTGGTGGGTGCGAGTTGTAATAGCGTTGCGCAAACCTGGCCAACGGCTCGGCCAGTAAAAGTGATCGTCCCTTCGGCACCTGGTGGCAGCTCTGATCCCTTGGCGCGATTAATGGCTGAAGAGCTTGGCGTCGCCCTAGGCGGCAACTTTGTGGTCGAAAATCGTCCGGGGGCTAACGGTAATGTGGGTGCGTCCTTTGCGGCCAAGGCTGAGCCCGATGGCTATACCATTTTGTTTTCGTGGCCGGGCACTTTGATTTCTGCGGTGACCATGTATAAAGCCAAGCCTTTTCATCCAATTAACGACTTTGAACCCATCGTATTGATTGGCTCGATTCCAAACGTTATTGCGGTTGACGCGAAGTTGCCGATCAAGTCGTTGAACGATTTGACCGACTATGCAAAGAAAAATCCTGGCAAATTGAATTTTGGTTCGACGGGTAGTGGTAGCTCTTGGCACCTTGCTGCCGAACTCTATAAGAAAGTGACGGGTGTGCAGATGGTGCATGTGCCTTACACCAGCCCGGCTGCCGTAAATAAAGATTTGATTGGCGGTGATTTGCAGGCGGTTTTTCCGGGCACGATGGCGATTGCCAGCTTGGTTAAGGATGGCCGTTTGCGTGCGCTGGCGATTATGGCCGACTCGCGTACTAGCGTCTTGCCCGATGTACCAAGTACAAAAGAGTTAGGCTTCCCTGAGCTTGAGTCCACGACTTGGTTTGCTTTTCTGGCACCGAAAGGCACTTCGCCTGAGGTAGTGAAAAAAATCAATCAAACCGTGAATACTTTGCTCACCAAGCCGGCCTTACAAGAAAAAATGACTAAGCTTGGTTACACCATTCTTGGTAGCACGCCACAACAATTGACCGATTACATGAAAAGCGAAATTGTTAAATGGGGAGAGGTGGTCGAGTTTTCGGGCGCCAAAATTGACTGATGATTCGGTGCCCATGGTGTGAAGGGTTTGATCAGTATCGTGAGTATCACGATACTGAGTGGGGCGTACCTGTTAAAGACGACCGCTTGTTGTTTGAGCTCTTGATCCTTGAGGGTGCCCAGGCGGGCTTGTCTTGGGCAACGGTGCTAAAAAAACGTGAAAATTACCGCATCGCTTTTGATCAGTTCGATCCAGAAATCATCGCACAATATCAAGAAAAAAAAGTGGCTGCGTTGATGAATGACCCAGGCATTATTCGTAACCGACTAAAAATTGCTGCGACAATTAGCAACGCCAAAGCTTATCTGGCTTTGCAAAAAGAAGGTTGGGCCTTTAGTGATTTTCTGTGGCAATTTGTTGGCGGCGTATCGCAGCAAAACAAACGTGTTTCACTATTAGATGTTCCGGCTAAAACGACAGAATCTGATGCAATGAGTCGCGCCTTGCTTGAGGCCGGGTTCAAGTTTGTGGGTTCAACGATTTGCTACGCCCTGATGCAAGCCTCAGGCATGGTCAATGATCACTTGGTCGACTGCCACCGACATTCGGTAGTGGCTAAGCAAACATAGATGTCCTTATTTTATGTGCGATAGGCATCTAGTTTTTGGCTTAAGGCCTCAACGGCTTTTGTTAAGGCGTAAAGCTCTTTCTCTTTCATCATGTCGATCTTTTGATGTAGCAATTCAATCTCTAGCTCGGCTTTGACATTGACTTCAAAATCATTGGTCGCCTGCTGGCGGTCAATTTCAGAAAGTCGATTCTGACTCATCATGATGGCGGGCGCCGTGTAGGCCGCTTGAAAGGACAGCATGAGATTGAGCAGAATATAGGGGTAGGGATCCCAGACATTGGCCTGAGTGACTGAGTTGTATCCAATCCAGCCCAAGATGCAGACGCTTTGAATGATGATGAACTTCCAGGACCCTACGGTTTTAGCCACACGATCAGAAATTTTTTGACCCGACGTCAGCTCGTGGCTGTTATCGTAAACAGGGGTTGCAAGCTGAGTAGGAAATTTCTCGCGATGCTGTTGTCTATGCTTGCGCAAAACTTCCAAGACCTGCAGATCTTGAGTGTTGGGGGCGGTGGTGGCCATCGAGCGACTCCTAGAGAGGTTTCTAGTACTGTACGCCCCGATACAATAAAACTCGAGTGGTAGCAGTGAGGTGATAGATCACTATAGTTGATCGTATAGTTCGATATATTGTTTCGTCATAGCATGCGTGCTGTGTGCGCGCTGTGCATACAAAAAGGCGCGGGTTGCCATGGTCTGCGCGTCAGTAGGATGGGTGAGTACCCACGAAATGGCATCTGCAATGGCCGCTGGGTTCTCGGGCTGTATGGCGAGGCCTCTATCATTGCCCAGCAGTTCGCGGATACCGCCAATCCGAGTTCCGATGACCGGAGTACTCGCCATCATTGCGTCTATTAGAGAGGTCCCCAAGGCCTCGATGCGCGAGGCGAGTACAAATGCAGACAGTGAGCCAAAAAGTTGCTCTGGATTTTTCATAAATCCTAAAAATAGAAAGCGATTAGACAAGCCGAGCTCTGACGCTAATTGCTTAGCCGTTTGCTCCAAGGGTCCGCCAACGCCCCAGTGTAGAAAGACGATGTCATCATTGCTCTTGCATAGTATCGCCGCCGCTCGTATGAGTGTGAAGGGATCTTTATCCGCATTAAATACGCCAGCTGTACCAATTAATTTTTTCCCACGTAAATTATGTCGCTCTATTAATTGATGAGTACGGCCTATGTCCGCTGTAACGTTGGGTACTGAACTATAAATAATCTGAGTGTCAAACCCGAGCCTGATAGGGTAGGAGGCTGCCGATTCACTGACGGCCACGATTTTATTGATGTAGCGCCACTTAATTTTTCTGAGAAGATCAAGATGGCTTGAAAAATTTGTTCGTCGCGTAAAGATAATAGGTGATCGATGCGCCGGACGTGCGAGTATGGCTAGCGTCGCGGCATTTGCGGTATGTGCATGTACAACTTGATAGTGCTTATGAGTTGGGATGAACCAGGAAAGGGCGGATATTAAATTTTCTCGAGTGTGAACGAGATGGCCTTCTGCACGAGCCATCATTGCGAGATCACTTTCGGTTCGCGCCAGCAGTTCTACCTCTATTCCCTTCGTTCGCAAGCCACCAAGAAGGAGCAGGGTTTGTCTTTCACCGCCCCTGTAGCCACGTTCGAAATTAATGTGCAGGATACGCAAGAGGCGGCAAACCTATTCGAAGAACTTACGTGGGTATAAATCCCCGTTTAAGTCGTCAAGGCTAGCTCTCTCACTTGATTTAGGTCAAGTAAATAAAGGCGTTAAAGTAGACATCTTTTTTAACTTCTTGTTTGTGAGCGTTCGCTTCGGAGCAATGAGATCTTTAGAGTACTCTCGCAGTATGTTGATGGGTAGTAGGTAACACCATCGGGTGCTTTAGAGGGATATTTAGATGCCAAATGCGAGAGCGACAATCGCTAAAATGCTCGCGTTACGAAAGTGGTGTAAGCAAAATCTGCCCACTGATGATTCAATGATTGCGTATGAGTTGATCTTGTTATTGGCTGAGGCTCACTATGATGTGCGTGAGTTGACGATCAAACAAACCTTTAGTTCGCTACCTTACTCGTACACTGCAGTGCGCCAACACTATAAGCGATTCTTGAAAGACGGTTGGATTACGCTCGTGCCAAATGCTAATGACAAGCGTGTAAAGCATGTCAAGCCTAGCCCAGCGCTCATCAAGTTGATTAAGCGATATACCGAAATGGCGGACGAAGTTTTCGGTTAAGGCACGCCGCGTGGCGCAGCGAATAGGCGACCATCTTCAAGCCCTCGCGTTAAAGGCTAGTGCCGTTCTGGGGCGCTTACTCCCGAACGGCACTGACTTATTAAAATGCCTTGTTAATTGAGACGCTGACAGCTTGAGTCGTTGTTTTGGCGGTGCTGCTGCCGATGAGTGAACCTGAATAATTGATGTTCGTATTGCCGTTGGTATTGTTGAACGTCGAAGAGTAATTTGCAGTCTGGTTGGGCGTCATCGAAATATTGTAATTAACGTCAATAAACCACGATGCGTCTAAAAAGTAGGTCGCACCAACCGTGAGCGCTCCGCCAACAACCCACTTAGAGCTAGAGAAGTTCTGTGGCGTCCCCGAAATATCAGTACGTCCGCCTTTGATATCTGCAAAGCCGATCAGGTTATCAATATTGGTATTAATTTGGGAAAGCGTTGGGCCCGCACCGGCATAAACAAACCCTTTTTCAAACGAATGTCCGATAAAGGGTATCAACGAAAGTTGATGTGCGATATTTGTCTTGAATGACTGGACGACCGCATTTCCCGTGAAGGGCGTGGTTCCGTATGAACCGTATTGAGGAATTAAAAAGGGGTTAGTTGTCGAGCTTTGCCCTAGCCCGTTATACCCAAACTTAGCGCCCCAGAGCCATGGCGAACTTTGAAAATGTTCAAAATAGCCAGCCTGCAGCACAGGGGCAAAACCAGTTTGAGATCCCATACCAAGGGTGACAGGTGGCCCGCCCGCGGTACCCGATGACAGGTACGCACCGGTCGTTTTGTCATAAGCATCGGATAGGCCAGTGGCTTCAATGCTTTGATTG
>CALQNE010000164.1 GCA_943331855.1 Bordetella parapertussis | reverse complement strand
CACGACTTCACTGATTAATCCCCACTGCAAAGCTTGTTCTGTACCAATGTTTTCGCCGCTGAGCAGCAACCAGGCCGCACGCGCCTGACCAATCAGTCTGGGCGTCAGGCTGGCATGAATCACGGATGGAATTCCAACCTTCACCTCGGGCATCCCAAACTGACTGTCATGTGCGGCAATGCGTACATCGCACGCCATGGCAAGCTCGAGCCCGCCACCTAAGCACCAACCGGGTATTCGAGCAATGACGGGTACCGGAAACACGCGTGTCGCCTCACACAGATCACGCAGCTGTGTAATAAAAGCGACCGCCGATTGACGATCAAGCGTTGCCATCTCGTTAATATTCGCCCCCGCAACAAAGGCTTTATCGCCGGCCCCTCTAAGAATCAAGGTACGCACTTCAGCTACTTTGGCTAAATCGCTGAAGGCTTGGGTTAAGTCGCGTATAACGGGTGTCGATAAGATATTGAGAGAACCCGCTTCGGCAATGCAGAGAGTCGTCACGCCAAATTCGTCGAGGGTCGCCGTGGCATGTTTTAAAGAAATCAATGTTTTCATATGTTGCAGACTGAACTTAGACTGGTTCGAATACTTTGGTGATGGTGGCTATTTCACTGCTTTGTGTCAGTATAGTTGCCGTTTATCTCGCTTATACGATACATTCACAATGTAAGAGTTTGCGCGAAACATAACAACAAATCAAACTAGAGACAAAAAATGAAGAAGATCCTTTGTGGACTCATGTTAAGTGTCATTACTTCCGTCAGCGGTGCTCAAACCGATTATCCCAATCGTGCTGTTCGCGTCATTGTGCCGTTTCCGGTTGGGCAGACGGCCGACTTGATTGCGCGGATGCTATCCCAAAAATTGAGCGATGCGATGGGTCAAAACTTTTGGGTTGAAGACAAACCCGGCGCCGGTGGAATTATTGGGATGGAAGCAGCAAAGTCTCAGGCGCCCGATGGCTACAACTTATTATTTGCCTCAAGTGGCCCGTTAGCCATTAACGAGGCGCTGTATCCAAATATTCCCTATAAAACGCTTCGCGACTTTACGCCAATCGTCATGACGGTTGAGGCGCCTCAGTTTATTGCCGTAAGAAATAACTTTCCCGCGACAACACTCAAAGATTTAATTACTTTTGTGAAGTCTAAATCGGGTCAAGTCAATTATGGCTCAGGCGGAACAGGCTTGACGAATCACTTGACGATGGAGTTACTGAAGGTTGAAACGGGGATGCAAATGACGCATATTCCCTACAAGGGAGCGACTCCCGCGATGACGGCGTTAATGGCTGGGGATATTGATCTGATGTTTGAGTCCGGTCCGGCGGTACTACCCCACGTGGTCAGCGGAAAGCTTAAGTTGATTGCGGTGGGAAGCGGTCACCGCTCGCTAGCCTTACCTCAAGTCCCCACTGTTGCTGAATCGGGCGTACCGGGTTTCCATGCGACGACTTGGGCCGGCTTTTTAGCACCAATCGGTTTGCCTAAACCGATTGTGGATAAGTTGAATGGCGAAGTCAGGAAGGCTCTTGCAGATCCTACGTTGCGAGAGCGCCTGATTAAGCTGGGCGCCGAACCGTTGGACTTGTCTCCCGCAGATAGCCATGCCTACATAGCAAAGGGTATTGCGTTATGGGCGGGCGCAGTTAAAGCGTCGGGAGCAACGGCTGACTGATTATCTAGCCAAACATACCTTATATAAATGACTCAATGGTATTTAAAATATGAAAAATCCCAATCAAAGTCGTGAACGAGTTGCTGCGTCGCGTATTGCAATTGTTACTGGTGGCGGAGCAAGCATTGGGCGAGCGATCGCGTTAAAGTTAGCTGGCCAAGGTGCGACGCTAGTAATCGCTGATCGCGACTTCAAAGCAGCCCAAAGCGTTCAAGCTGAGATCGTATCCAACGCGGGACAAGCCTTGGCGGTGCAGGCTGATGTGACCGACGCAGCCGCACTGAAGCACCTAGTCGACACAACGCTTGAGCACTATGGACGTATTGACTACCTCGTGAATAACGCTGGTACCCTAGGGCCGATTAAACCCATGTGGGAAACTACAGACGCTGAAGTCGATCGCGTATTTGCGATTAATGTTCGTGCAATCTTTGCTTTAACCCGCCTAGTCGTGCCGCACATGATGCAACAAGGGTCAGGATCGATTGTGTCCTTGGCGTCGGTTGCCGGTAAAGACGGGCCGCAACAGCTGTCGATCTACGCGGCATCCAAGGCTGCGGTGATTGGTGTGACGAAGTCGTGGAGCAAAGAGTTTATTCCCCATGGTATTCGTGTCAATTGCGTTTCGCCAGCCTTAGTGGAAGCGACCGGAATGCGTAACGAAATGCCTGATTACATTAGTACCGACGCGGCCAAGAAGATTCCGATGAAGCGTTTGGTGCGCGTAGATGAAGTTGCTAATGTCGTGGCATTTTTGCTGTCTGATGAGGCAAGCTTTGTGACGGGCGCCTGTTACGACATCAGCGGTGGCCGCTCAAACTATTAATTTCTTACCATCATATTTTTAAAGGCGAACGCGATGTACGATTTTCATAATCGAGTATTGCTCTTGACGGGCGCGAACGGCGGGATCGGGCGCGAGGTTGCCAAGCTTTTTTATGCCCATGGCGCCCAATTGGTCTTAACGGATCTTGATCATCAAGCGTTAAAGAAATTTGCGGCTGAACTCGATCCAACAGGCAAGCATATCGCGACCATACGGATGGATGCTAGCGATCCTAAGGATTCAGAGGCCGCGGTTGAACTCGCGGTTAAACAGTTTGGTGGAATTGATTTTCTAGTCCCTGCCGCGGCGATTTATTTAGCTCGTCCTGCGAAAGAGATGTCAGATGCCGAATGGCATAAAGTGATTTCTATCAATCTGGATGGTGTTTTTTATATTTGCCAAAGATCGATTCGTGCTTTGCGCGAGAACAGCGCGATTTGTAATATTGCCTCGGTAGCGGGTCATCGTGGTTCGTTTGCCAATTCTCATTATGCTGCGACCAAAGGCGCTATCTTGTCGTTGACGCGCAGCTTGGCACGCGAGTTGGGGCCGCGCACACGTGTCAACGCAGTGTCACCTGGCATTATCGAGACGCCGATGACGACTGAATTGATTAAGTTGCGTGGCGCCGATTCAATTGAACAAACTTCGCTTAAGCGGTTAGGGCAGCCTCGTGAAGTTGCCACTGCGATTGCTTTTCTATGTAGTGGTGGCGCAAGTTTTATTACGGGTGAGTCTTTGCAGGTGAATGGCGGCTTGCATATAAGTTGAAGACACCATTCGTGATCGGTTCGAGTGGCTCAGGTCTGATTTTTTGCTGAAGTGAATTGTGCTGCACCGCTGCCAGTGGTGTAGCCTTTGCTGGCTGCCCAACCGCCGTCAACCGGTAACACGATACCGTTGATAAATTTGGCTTCGGTTGAACATAGAAACGCGATTGCATCTGCAATGTCTGCAGGCGATCCGCCTTGAGCGCCCATTGGCACCACTTCGTTAAGCCCTTTGATAAATTCAGGGTCTTTATAGTAGCCATCTGTCAGTGGGGTGCGAATCAATCCAGGTGCAACGGCATTGACGCGAATGCCATCAGCGGCGCAGTCTAAAGAGAGGTTGCGAGTGAGACCGATGATGCCGTGTTTGCTTGAGTTGTATGCAGGGCGGTGCGTGAGTCCCATCATGCCTGCAACCGAGGCGATATTCACAATCGAGCCGCCGCCGGTTTTACGCATGCGTAAGACGGCTTCGCGCGCGCAGTAAAAAGGCCCGTTTAAGTTAATGTCAATAACGCGGCGCCATTCTTCTGGGTCAAGATCATAGATCTTCTGAACTTCGCGTACACCGGCGCAGTTTACTAAAATATCAATTTGCTTGAATTCTTGATCAATTGCACTAAACGCCTTTGCCACAGAGTGATGATCAGCCACATCGAACTGTAAGGCCAGTACCTTTTGCTTGGTGAGTGAACGAACTTTTTCGGCCGCTGCATCTGCCATCTTTTGCGAAAAGTCTAAGGCCACTATGTCAGCGCCACCGCGGGCGAATTTTTCGATAATTGCCAAGCCTAAACCGCCACCGGCACCGGTTACCACTGCTACTTTATTTGCAAAGTTCATTTTGTCTCCTGTTTGATTAAGCATAGATGCTAATGTCTTAAGTTTTATTGTCTCTTTTGATTATCGTCTTTATCATCATGTCTCACCGATCGGGTAACACGGGGGGTACATATGGAAATCGCGCTTGAGCTTTTTTTCCCATGGGCCCAGCCGTACCTGAACCTCTAATGTATCGTTTAGTCTCGTCTATAAAGGGTTGATAGGCCCAATTAGATGCGGGAGGCTCAGAGGTTTCGTTGACGTTCGCAATGAATAGTCTGCGTTTTTGGCTTGCGAGGATATCTGCATGCACTTGTGCGGGATCCCAACCTTCAATAGCTTTGGTGTGCAAGGCAGACTGAATGCTTGCAAATTCGGATTGCTCAGCCAGGTTGTGCAGTTCGTCAGGATCCGACTCAAGATCAAACAGCATAGGTGCGAGTTGATAGGTGTAAATATATTTATAACGTCCTAAGCGAACCATTCGCGATGCAGCGCAAACGCCTTCAGAACTGTACTCAGAAATGACGCAACGTTCTGCGCCTGACGCTGTGCCGTCCATGAGCGAGACCAGACTTTGACCATCAAGCGCATCAACAGGTTCGACCGATTGTTGATTTTTTGACAACTCTAAGAAGGTGGGTAGTAAGTCGACTAACGAGACATGTGCCGCTACTCTGCCTGGCTTAAAGCGCTGTGGCATTGACACAATCAAAGGGACTCGCACCGACCATTCAAAAAACGTTTGCTTGTACCACATGCCTCGTTCGCCCAGCATTTCGCCGTGATCACCGGCGAGCACGACCAACGTGTTCTCATCCAGGCCAAGTTCTTTGAGCGTTTGCATGATCCGACCAATTTTCGCATCGGTGTAGGTGATCATGCCGTAATAGGCCTGTCGCGCATTGCGCACGCGCTCGGGGGTAATGTCGTGTTGCCCTTGAGCATGTGCCGTGTAAAGCCACTGAGAGTGCTCGTCTAACTGATCGAAAGCGATTTCAGGGACTTTCGGCTGATCAATCTCATCGCTGTTGTACATATCCCAGTATTGCTGCGGCGCGACAAAGGGTGGGTGAGGGTGAGTAAAGGACACTGTTAGAAAAAAAGGCGACTCGCTTGGCGCGCGGGCAAGGTCGTAGAGTTTTTGTAAAGCGTGATATTCAACTTCATCATCGTAATCAATCTGTAGACTGCGCAAACAGGGACCGGCTTCGACCACGCCGCGCATACTTACGCCCGTAGGGCGATAAGCGGGGCCTTTTAACCAATCCGGTGTCCAGGCAAAGTCAGCGGGATAGATGTCTGTTGTGAGTCGCTCTTCGTATCCGTGCAATTGATCAGGGCCAACAAAGTGCATTTTTCCACATAAGGTCGTGCGATAGCCAGCTTGACGCAAATAGTGGGCCATCGTCGGGATGGACGCGGGAAACTCAGAGCCGTTGTCATAGGCTTCAATTGCATGAGGTAAGCGACCGGACAGTAAAGAAAAGCGAGAGGGCGCACAGATTGGAAAGTTGCAATAGGCGCTATCAAACACAACGCCTTGTGCTGCGAGCGCCGAAATATGCGGCGCCTTGACGACCGGGTGACCGTAAGCAGGCAAGGTGGGTGCTGCTAACTGATCCACCATTAAAAATAAAATATTCGGCTGCTTCGCTGCAGCGTCTTTGTTTGGTGTCGGGGACATTGTCATAGGATTCTTGTTTTAGTCTGCTGAAATATTCAAACGTTTAACCAAAGCGGTCCAGCGTTGGAGATCTGTATTTAAATAGTCTCGAAAGGCGGTTGGAGTACTCGCAGTGGCAGCCCGCATCCCTTTGCTCCTGAGCGCCTCGCGTAAGGTTTCGGCGGCAAGAGCGTTATTGATCTCGTCGGACAGACGTTTTAGAACCGCCACTGACACCCCCTTGGGGGCAAAAAATCCTAACCACTGATCCGTTTCAAAATCTGCGACCCCCGCTTGTGCCATTGTGGGGACCTCTGGCAGTTGTTCAAAGCGTGCTGGACTTGTGACGGCGAGCGCGAGGAGTTTGCCCTCTTTCACTTGCTGCAGGGCACCCATCGCGTTGGATACCTGTACGTCTACGCGGCCTGCAATTTGATCCACCATCGCGGGAGGCCCACCTTTATAGGGGACATGAACAATATCTACTCCCACGCTTGTTTTAAATAGTTCAGCAACGAGGTGCGCTGGTGTTCCGTTACCTGCAGAGGCGTAGGTGAGCTTTCCCGGCTGTTGTTTGGCTAGGGTGATGAGCTCTTGCAGGGTTTTGACGCCTAACATCGGATGCACCACAATCACTGAAGGTGAGTACGCTTCGATTGCGATTGGGATCAAATCGGTCTTAAGATCAAATGGCATGTTGGTGCGTAGCGCGGTATTCATGGTCAGTGCGCTTGTTGTAAACAATAGGGTATAGCCATCGCCTTGAGCTTTTGCAACCGCGTCTGCGCCAATCATTCCGCCCGCGCCAGGCTTATTTTCGATGACAAGTGCCTGTCCGAGCGCAATTGTCAGTTGCTCAGCAGCCAAGCGTGCAGCCACATCGACAAAGCCTCCTGCAGGCCAAGGGACGATCACTCGTATAGATTTTTGGGGATACTCCTGGGCGCAGAGACTTTGCGCCAAGCCTAGCGTTAGCATCAATAAAGCGAGCCGTGTAAAACGCTGTAATCGATTGAGAGCTTTGTGTGAGTACATAGAATGACCTCTAAACTTGGTTGGACTTAGCGGTGATCGACTAAAAATTCGCTCAACGCAATCATGTCGGGTAATGCTCCTAAGCCAGGGTCATCGGATAAAACTATTTCGCCGTTCTTGAGGTTACTGAGCGGTAAACAAGTCAACGAGCGCAGAGGATTGGTATTGGCATCGACTTCAAGAATATCGTTGCAGTTTGAAGCGGCCAGCAAATGCGCTGAGGCGAGCAGGCCAATGCCAGCGCCTAGGTAGTGTGGGCAAAAGCGCAAGCCTGCCTTCAAAATGCTTTTTGCAATGGGTAGGCCAGCGCTTAGGCCTCCCCACTTGGCAACGTCGGGCTGCACGACTGCAAGCACTCCTGAATGAATCGCAGCGGCAAAGCCCTCAAGTTGAGTGACGTTTTCACCCGCGGCAAGTGGGGTAGCGCCATGCTTGGCAAGCTCTTGCCATTCAGACCACGGCCGATCGGCACGCAAGGGCTCTTCAAGCCAAGCAACATCAAAGTCTGTAAGCTTGCTTATCATGTCTGAGGCAGTCGAAAGATCCCATCCTTGATTCGCATCGACCATCAGAGGGCGATCACCAATGACTTCTCGCATGGCTTTAAGGTTATTCAAATCACGGTCTTTACCAAAGCCGATTTTTAATTTGAATGCCTGATATCCCTCCGCCATTCGTTCTGTAGCAAGTTTTTCAGGGTCTGTGGGGTTCAGGCCACTTGCGTAGACTTTAACAGTGTTGCGCTCGCCGCCCATATAACGCCACAAAGGCAATTTGGCTCTGCGGGCGCATAAATCCCATAGCGCGATATCAATGCCCGCGATGCATTGAGCGATTGGGCCATATTCGCCAGTCTGAATAGCCAGCACTGATGTTTGAGCAGACAGCCATTCAAAGGCCTCTGTTGGCAGCGTAAATGAGCGTTGCAGCACCAAAGGCGCAATAAGTGTGTCAATGAGTCGTGCGCGATGTTCGGCCCCACAGGATGGGAAATTGCACCATACCTCGCCCCAGCCGACAGCACCTTCCGCATCTTGAATGCGTACAAAAACCGCGGGGCGGTCGCGCATCAGGCCAAAGGATGTTTG
>CALQNE010000163.1 GCA_943331855.1 Bordetella parapertussis | reverse complement strand
TCCCACCAAGCCCAGGACAACGCATGCAAACTTGCGTAAAAGAACGTGAACAAACCGCACATTCTGCGCCAACGCAACAGAGCCGGCTGATGAAGCCACTCGCGCAGTGGCGACACCGAAAGTGTCACGAGCAGGCACACCAAGGCCCAGGTACCAGACGACCGAGATAAAAATTCAACCGGATTCGCAGTCAGTTCGTGATGCCAACCTAACCAACACCAGCGCGCCAGCGGGTACAGACCAAAGCAAAAGAGCAAAACTTTTGCACGATCAAACGTACGGGCCGGCAAAGTCTTGAGGCGCACGTTGATTGACTTCAATAGTTTTTACGCAAATCCATCCCGGTATAAAGCGAGGCAACCTCATTGCCGTAACCATTAAACATGAGTGTTTTACGCTTGGGTGCAAACACACCATCTTCACCAATTCGTCGTTCAGTCGCTTGGCTCCAACGCGGGTGTGCAACCTCTGGATTCACATTGGAATAAAACCCGTACTCACTTGGCAGCGCCTTCATCCAGCTGCTAGTCGGTTGTTTTTCTGTCAGACGAATCGTCACGATTGATTTGGCCGATTTAAAACCGTATTTCCAGGGAACAATCAGACGCACAGGAGCGCCGTTCTGATTCGGCAACACTTTGCCGTACATCCCCAAAACCAACAGAGTCAAGGGATGCATCGCTTCGTCAAGACGCAAACCTTCGTTGTAAGGCCACTGAATTGAACGAGAGCTCAATCCGGGCATATTTTTTGGCTGCACGTCGGTGATGAACTCGACGTATTTCGCATTCCCCGTTGGCTGCACTTGGCTTAAGAGTGCCGACAAAGAATAACCAATCCAGGGAATCACCATCGACCAACCCTCAACGCAGCGCATGCGATACGTGCGCTCTTCAAGCGGTGCAAATTTGCGAATATCGTCAATATCAAACGTTTTCGGGGTAACAACTTCGCCTTCGATTCGGACTTTCCAAGGGCTTGTTTGCAGCGTATGGGCGTATTTAGCTGGGTCGCCTTTGTCTAGCCCAAACTCGTAAAAATTATTGTACGAAACCGCGTCTTTTTCAGGAGTGCGCGGCTCCATGGTGATAAACCGTTTTGAAATGATCGCATCAAGACTGGGCAACGTAGACGCACCACCGATTGACGGAAAAACGCCGGCCGCACCCGTTAGGACTGAAGCGCCAGCAGCTTTCATCCAATGACGGCGACTTTGCCAGATTTCTTCTGGCGTAATTTCAGTGCTGCGAATCCGGGGGGCACGATAATTTGGCATAGCACGCTCAACTTAAGAAGTTTAAGAAGGTCAAATAAAGGATGGGTGGAGCATAACCAACCCAAGAGCGCTTGCCAATAATTATCTTGCTGCACACAGAGACGCGGGTGACCGGCCAGGTGCCTGCAATCAAGCCAAGTGCTCAAACAGCCATGTGCGTAAATCAGCCACGCGTTCGACGACGCCCTGGTTTGGACACGCCCGCAATTCATCAGCGGGATGCGCGCCGCCATAGGCCACCCCAAGTCCATGCACCCCAGCGTTAGCGGCCATTTTTAAATCGTGCGAAGTATCTCCGATCATCACGACTTGCGCAGGCTCAACCATCAACTCGTCCATCAGCTCAAGCAACATGCCCGGATGCGGCTTGCCAAAGGTTTCGTCTGCCGTGCGACTTGCTTGAAAAGTGCTGTGCAACGCGGTGGAGGTCAATGCGCGATTCAGACCAACGCGACTTTTTCCGGTTGCGACCGCAAGCGTGGCGCCCGTGGCTTTTAAGTCGGCCAGCAATTCAGGGATACCCTCAAACAATTTAAGTGTTTGATCTCGACCCAGGTAATGATGGCGATAGCGCTCTAAAAAGAGAGGCTCTAAGGATTTGGTGAGATCAGGCACCGCATGACGCAACGCCGGCTCAAGGGACAGCCCAATTACCCAGGCCGCTTGCGCCGCGCTTGGAACTTGCAGTTCAAGGTCGCGACAAGCGCCCTGAATGGCCTGCACAATGCCATGGGTGGAGTCCATCAGGGTGCCATCCCAATCAAAGACAATCACAGAATATTGTTTCATACCGCTTGCAAGGGTTGTAGTTGTTGCAGAAGTTTCTCACACGCAGGGGGCAAGGGTGCGACGAGCGCTAAGGGCTCTTGAGTCAGTGGATGCGGCATGTTGAAGCGATGAGCATGCAAAAACATACGAGTGAAACCCATTTTGCCAAATTCAGCGTGGCTTTCATCGCGGCCGTACTTATCGTCGCCAACGATTGGAAAGCCACTTGAGGCAAGGTGCACTCTGATTTGATGTGTGCGACCCGTACGTAATTCAGCGTCAACCAAGCTAAAGCCCTTAAACCGTTTAAGCGCTGAGACGATCGTATGGGCGACTTGCCCCTCGGTTTGAACCTTGACCCGACGCTCGCCGGTTTGGGTTGTCCATTTAGTCAGCGGCAGGCGAATGTGCTGACGGGCATTGACCCAGTCACCCTCAACCAAAGCTAAATAATGTTTGCTTCCGCCGCCCATCCGAAACATTTCGTGCAAGGCTAATAAAACATTTCTTTTTTTGGCGATTAGCAACAAGCCAGAGGTGTCACGATCAAGACGATGGGCCAGTTCTAAAAACCGGGCCTCGGGGCGTGCAGCCCGAAGCGCTTCGATCACCCCGAAAGAAACCCCACTGCCGCCATGCACCGCCGTCCCGGCCGGTTTATCGATGACCAGCAGGCCCTCATCCTCAAAAACAATCGGAAACTCAAGCCCTGGCACGGCCCGCTTTTGCTCAGGCGCAGGCAAACGCATTGGGGGCACCCGTACGATGTCGCCGATATTGATACGGGTCTCGGGCGTCGCGCGCCCCTTATTAATACGAACTTCGCCCCCCCGAACCGCTTTATAGATATGACTTTTGGGCACGCCTTTGCACAAACGCATCAAGAAATTATCAAGGCGCTGGCCATCGTGCTCTTCGGTGACTTCAACCAGCCGAACTGCCGGAGCTAGGTTTGCCGCGGCTTTTGGGGCAGAAATCGGTGTAGGAACTGAGAATTCTTTGCGCATGGCTAAAAGCGGCATATAATCGGCGAAGCCTTAAAGGGGTTTAGAAAGCCCTCTGGCGTCGAGATGCATTAAGTTGTCGCGTCTCCGTCTGGATCGCGGACTTCATTGTACCGCTTGCTTTCTTTTCCCCTCTGGGTTGCTGGTCGCCGGCTAGACCGGGATGCATTTCAAGCGCGCCGTTGCGACGTTTTTACGTTACGCCCGCACTTAAAAGTGTATGCCCCCTCGTGTCGCGCGCGATACTGAAGCACATGCAAGAAACCGTCGTATCCCTGCAGCAGGCGCCTGACACTGTCGCGCCTGATGTTCTCAGCACCTTTTTTAGTCAACCACAACCGTGACTCTGACCTTTTTGCTGAACGAACCTCGCGCCGCTTGGCGCGCCATGCCGGTCTAAAGACCTTTTCTTCGCGCGCCCTCGTTGGGCGTGCGACTATTCTTGCCAACTTCTGTGTTTCGCAGCCAGCAACGCGTGGCTGCGCGTCGACTTCCGGCGCGCCATTTAAATGGAGAAACATCCAATGAAGCGCATGCTATTTAATGCAACGCACCCTGAAGAACTTCGGGTCGCTATCGTCGACGGGCAAAAGCTCATCGACCTCGACATCGAAATCGCCGGCCGTGAACAACGCAAAGGCAACATCTACAAAGGTGTCATTACCCGTATTGAACCCGGTCTCGAAGCCTGCTTTGTCAGTTACGGCGAAGAGCGTCACGGCTTTTTACCGTTTAAAGAAATCGCCCGCAGCTATTTTAAAGAAGGCGTCGATGTTCGCACTGCACGCATTCAAGATGCCCTGCGCGAAGGTCAGGAACTGATCGTTCAGGTTGAAAAAGAAGAACGCGGCAACAAAGGCGCGGCACTCACGACCTTCATTTCACTGGCGGGTCGCTATCTCGTCTTGATGCCGAACAATCCTCGAGGCGGTGGTGTGTCACGCCGCGTTGAAGGTGAAGAGCGCCAAGAGTTACGCGAAGCCATGGATCAATTAGTGATTCCGCCTGGCATGAGCATCATTGCCCGCACGGCTGGCATTGGTCGCAATGCCGAAGAGCTGCAATGGGACATGTCCTACCTCATGCAACTCTGGACTGCCATCGATGGTGCCGCCAAAGACAATCCTGCACCGATCCTGATTTATCTTGAATCAAGCCTCGTCATTCGCGCTATTCGCGATTACTTTTCGCCCGACATTGGCGAAATTCTGATTGATACCGATGACATCGCGGATCAAGCCACTGCGTTTATGAGTGTCGTGATGCCCGACAACGTTGATCGCGTTAAACGCTATCGCGATGACGTGCCTTTGTTTTCGCGCTTTCAAATTGAACATCAGATCGAAACAGCGTATTCGCGCACCGTTGAACTGCCGTCGGGTGGTTCAATCGTCATTGATCACACCGAAGCCTTAGTCGCGGTCGACGTCAACTCAGCGCGCTCGACGCGTGGTGCTGACATTGAAGAAACCGCCACGCGGACGAACCAAGAGGCCGCCGACGAAGTCGCGCGCCAATTGCGCCTGCGCGATTTGGGTGGTCTGATCGTGATCGATTTTATCGACATGGAAGACACCAAAAATCAACGTTCTGTTGAAAACCGTCTGCGCGATGCCCTGCACTTTGATCGTGCGCGTGTGCAAATGGGCAAGATTTCGCGTTTCGGTTTGATGGAACTCTCGCGCCAGCGCTTGCGTCCGGCACTCAATGAAGGTTCACACATTACTTGCCCGCGTTGCAATGGCACGGGTGTCATTCGCGACGCCGAATCTAGCGCCCTGCAAGTCCTGCGTCTGCTGCAAGAAGAGGCCATGAAAGAAAATACGGCGACTGTGCATGCGCAGGTGCCCGTCGACGTTGCCACCTTCTTGCTCAACGAAAAGCGTTCAGATATCACCAAGATCGAAGCACGTTTGAAGGTCAATCTGATTCTGATCCCAAATCGTCACCTCGAAACACCGCACCATCACATTGAGCGTTTGCGTCACGACGACCCACGCCTGGAAGATATCAAGACCAGTTTCGATTTGGTCGACTCACCTTCAACCGACATGAGTTGGGCACCTAAAGAACAAGAAGTCAAAGCAAAACCTGAAGCGCTGGTCAAAGGCATCACGCCTTCGCAACCCGCTCCGATTTCTTCGGCCTCTGCCAAAAAAGCGTCTGCTTCAACCGAGTCTTCGCCTGGCTTGTTCAAACGCTTGATGGGCTGGCTCACTGGCGGCTCTTCAACAGACAAAAAAGCTGAAGAAACACCTAAACCATCAGAGTCTCGTGCTGATCGTGGTCGCAATGGCCATGGCAACCGCGGCAATGGTAATCGCGGTGGCCAAAACCGTGGTCGTCGACCAGAGCAGCGCAACGACGCCCGTCAAAGCCCCGCCGAAACTACTGGAGAAGTGGATAACCGCCGCCCGCCACGTGAAGAAGGCGCCGAGCAAAACCAGGATTCGCGTAATCGCGGTCGTCAGCAGCGCGGTCGTCGTCGAGACGAGGGCGATGCACGTCAAGAAGGCGTTGATGGCGCACGTCCAACCACGCAGGTTGCTGCGCAAGCGGGCGCACAAGCCGTTGGTTCAAACCAAGAATCACGCCCTACGCAAGGCCCACGCACCGACGCAGCCGCCACGGCCCAGACGGATGATCAACGCCACCTGCAACAGGGACCTGATGGACAACATGCTTCGGAAGAAGATGGAGACCGCGGTGACTCAGACCGTAAACGCCGCCGTCGTCGTAGTCGTCGTGGCAAGCGTGGTCCAGATGACGCGTTAGGTTTTGGAAACCAAGAAGGCGCACAAGCCGGTCAGGCAATCGACACGCCTGCGCACGCAGAGTCCTCAACTCAGGCTCAGTATGCCGCTCCGGTCGCAATGGCTACTCCAGCCGTCGCTACCGAGCAAGCACCGACTGCGCCTGTGTATCAGGCTCCAGTCTCGCAAGCTTACGTGGCTGCACCAATCGCCGCTGAGCAGGTCGCGCCCGTGCAACACGTCGAAGCAGCTGCCCAAGCTCCTGCGCCATATTCGGCACCGAGTGCGCCGGCTGCTTACGTCAATGTCGGCGCATCGCCCAGCGCGCCAGCACCAGCACAGGTCGCAAACGTGGCCGCACCTAGCATCGTTCAAACCCCCGTTGCGAGCGTAGCGCCTGCGATGGCGATCGAAACAGCAGCTGTGGTCAGTACTGCTGCACCGGTTGCGATTGTGCCAGAGATTGTTGCAGCACCCGTATCAGCGCCGGCGGCCGTTGCGCCGGCAGCCGCTCCTGTGCCCGCTCCTGCACCGGTCGCAGATCTGGCAACCTTGCACGCGATTGTCCGCTCGGCAGGCTTGCAGTGGATTGAAAGTGATCCAATTCGGGTTGCTCAAACGCTCGCTCAACAACCGACAGTCGTCGTTAGACTTGGTCGTGAGCGTAAACCGGCTGTTGTGATTTCGAACGAACCGTTAACTCAAGTTGAAACACGGGTCTAAAACGAACTTACTCTACTAGCCGTTTGGCTCTTCAAGGGGCCCACGCAAAAAAACAGCGACTTCGGTCGCTGTTTTTTTATTGGGAGGGTTCACCCTAATATCCCAAGCTCACACACCAAGACTAGTATTTGAAATTGGTCAGACCAATTATCAGCAACCAAGCCCGGCTCGTTCTTTCATCGCGCGTCTCATCGAAAGACTTCGAGCGTCTAGTTTTTTTATTTTAAAAAGAGAGACATATCATCATGAAAAGCCTCACCATCAAAACAGCATTCGCGCTCTTGCTTTGCGCTGCTGCTGCTGCCCCAACCTTGGCACAAACCAAACTCAAGTGGGCGCATGTCTATGAAACCTCAGAACCCTATCACACGACCTCGGTGTGGGCCGCTGAAGAAATTAAAAAGCGCTCAAACGGACGGTACTTGATTGACGTCTATCCAGCCTCACAACTTGGTAAAGAAAACGACATTAACCAAGGTCTGGGCTTAGGAACTGTTGACATCATCATCTCGGGTTCGAGCTTTGCCGCGAAAAACTTTTCGCGAATCGGCGTCACCTACTATCCGTACACCTTCCGCGGCGTCGACCATCTGTTGGCCTACACCAAAAGTGACATTTATAAAGAACTGAATGCAGGCTATGCCAAGAGCAGCGGTCACACCATTGTCGCGACCACATACTACGGGGTGCGTCACACCACCACCAACCGCCTATTCAAAACTTGCGAAGAGATGAAGGGCTTGAAGATTCGCGTGCCTGACGTGCCAGCTTATTTAGCCATGCCTCGCGCGTGCGGTGCTAACACTTCGCCGATTGCCTTCGCCGAGGTTTACCTTGCCTTGCAAAATGGCACCGTTGAAGCTCAAGAAAATCCTTTACCTACTATTGAAGCTAAAAAATTCTATGAGGTACAAAAACATATTGTCTTAACTGGACATATCGTTGATCACCTCAACACTATTGTCGCCGGTGGCCTTTGGAAAAAACTCAGCGATGCCGACAAAGCAATGTTTACTGAAGTCATGCAAGAAGCCGCTGCAAAGTCTTCACGTGAAATTGCAGCACGTGAAAAAGAACTCGTTGGTATTTTTAAGGCCAAAGGAATCAGCGTCGTCGAGGTTGATACCAAGGCTTTTCAGTCTGTCGTTGTACAAAAAGTTTCCTTTGAGCAGTACGGCTATCAAAAAGCCGATTGGGATCGCATCCAGGCGATCAAGTAAATCATGACAGGTGTGTCTCATCGCACGACCTCGGCGCCAACCGTCAGCGCCGAGTCTTCAGCCAACGCACACGCGACCTCGTCTGCCGACGAGATCGTGGCGAGCTTTGCCGAGGCCGATCATCAACCCGTTTCGCTCGCGAGCTACGCCTTTGAAGACTGGTTGAGTCTCGTCTTTT
>CALQNE010000162.1 GCA_943331855.1 Bordetella parapertussis | reverse complement strand
GCATGACAACTTCCAGTTCGCCTTTAAAGCGCTCGCGCTCTACTTTCAAACGTTTCGCGTAATCGATTGCGGCCTTCGTATCGTGAATCGAACACGGCCCGATGACGACGACTAAGCGATCATCCATGTTGTGAAGAATGCGGTGGATGGCTTGACGCGACTGATAGACCGTAGCCGATACATCAGGCGTGCAAGGATGCTCTCGCATTGTGTGCGATGGGGGCGCAAGTTCTTTAATTTCGCGGATGCGCAAATCGTCGGTATTGTGAGACAAAACGTACTCCTGATACAAAAAATAATTTCAAAAATTAAATCAATCTAACGAGGCAAAACTACAGATGGTCTGCCGGCGCTTATGCCGTACCGCCCACCGTGAGCCCTTCCATCTTAATCGTGGGCATCCCGACACCAACCGGCACGCTCTGACCTTCTTTGCCGCAGGTACCAACGCCGCTGTCAAGTTTCATATTGTCGCCAATCATGCTGACACGGTTCATCGCTTCAGGGCCGCTACCAATCAGCGTTGCACCTTTAACTGGATAAGTGATGCGGCCGTTCTCAATCATGTAGGCTTCAGAGGTTGAAAATACAAACTTGCCACTTGTAATATCAACCTGGCCGCCACCAAAGTTCGCAGCGTAGATTCCTTTTTTAACAGACGCAATAATTTCTTCGGGCGGCGTTGACCCTGACAACATAAACGTGTTTGTCATGCGCGGCATCGGCAGATGCGCAAAAGACTCGCGTCGCCCATTCCCCGTTGCTGCGGTTTTCATCAGGCGCGAATTCAAGGTGTCTTGCATATAACCACGCAAGATGCCGTCTTCGATTAATACATTACGTTGAGTCGGATTGCCCTCGTCATCCACATTCAAGGATCCACGGCGCCCCTCAATCGTGCCGTCATCAACCACCGTCACGCCCTTAGAAGCTACACGTTGACCGATGCGACCGGTAAAGACGCTAGATCCTTTGCGATTGAAATCACCTTCTAATCCATGACCCACCGCTTCGTGCAACAAGATGCCGGGCCAACCTGCCGCCAACACCACGGTCATCTCACCTGCCGGTGCTGCACGCGCATCAAGATTGATCATGGCCTCATGCACGGCCTGCTCAACGTATTGAGTCAGAGTTTCATCAGAGAAATAACCTAATCCTGTGCGACCCCCACCACCTGCATGTCCAGTTTCGCGGCGACCATTTCTTTCAACAACAACCGTGAGCGATAAACGCACCAGTGGGCGCACGTCAGCGGCAAGACGTCCATCACTGCCCGCCACCATGATCACGTCGTACTCCATCCCCAAGCTCGCCATCACTTGCGCAACATGCGGATCGCGAGCACGCGCCATTTTTTCAATGCGTTCAAGCAGCCCGACTTTTTCAGGCGCACTCATCGTGGCCAGTGGGTCAACAGGCGCATATAAGCTTTGACCGTGACGCCGATCATCACCTGTTTGTACTTTGGTTTTGCCGGCCCCCTGTCGCGCAATACTGCGCACCGCACGGGCTGACGATAACAAGGCATCAGACGAAAGCGAGTCAGAATACGCAAAGGCCGTTTTTTCACCGGCCACAGCGCGCACGCCCACACCTTGTGTAATTGAAAAACTACCTGTTTTGACGATGCCCTCTTCCAGGCTCCAGCCTTCGCTACGCGTATATTGAAAATACAAATCGGCGTAATCGACTTTATGGGTGAAGATTTCGCCAATGGCACGTGCCATGTCATCTTCTGACAAACCCCAAGGGTCTAGCAGCAAGCTTTTTGCGGTCGCGAGCGAAACAATTGCAGGGTCTGTCAGTTTCATGAATCAACTTAATTTGTGAAGAGTTTGCGATGCGCTAGCGCGGGCAAAGACTGCCTGACTTCAGCTAAACGCGCAGGGTCTATCGTACCGCTTACCACTCCCTCATGCTCAGGTAAAACCGATAAAACCTCGCCCCACGGGTCAATCAGAATCGAGTGACCCCAGGTACGTCGACCATTCTGGTGCGTCCCCCCTTGTGCAGGGGCTAAAACGTAGCATTGATTTTCAATTGCCCTTGCCCTCAATAGGGTTTCCCAGTGGGCCTTACCCGTCGTGTAGGTAAACGCTGAGGGCACCAAAATCAAATCGACTTGACCCAAGGCGCGGTATAACTCAGGAAAACGCAGGTCATAACAAATCGACAGGCCTAAATCAATGACCGGAGTATTTACTTTACAAATCGTGTCACCCGCCAAAATTCCGCGCGATTCGTCGTAACTTTCGGTGCCGCGGGTAAAACCAAATAAATGGATTTTGTCGTAACGGGCAATTTGTTTACCGCTTGGATCAAAAATTAACTGGGTATTGAGTACGCGCGTAGGATCTTTTGAAACGAGCGGCATGCTTCCACAAGAAAGCCAAATCTGATGCAGTCGAGCAGTTTCAGATAAAAAAGTCTGAATAGGGCCTGAGCCTGGTTCCTCTGCAATGTCTAGTTTATCGGTTTCTTTACGCCCAAATAAACAAAAATACTCAGGTAAACCAACAAGTTGCGCGCCCTCTTGGGCCGCCTGCGCGATCAAACGTGCCGCTGCATCCAGGTTTTCATTTAATGACGCCGCCGACACCATTTGAACTGCGGCAACCTTCAAAGACTCTTTCATAAATTTTCCAGTCTGGCTTTGACTCAAGCAGATATTAATCTTTAATCCTGAACCGCAACATATATGCTCAGGCTACTAACGTAGTTTCCACATATTATAAAAATCGAAAATAAAGTATAAAATCAGGTATAAACTAACTTAGTCGGCAACATATATATAAATAAAGTCAAAAGCCCAGCATTGTATTAAATGTTTTATATAAACATTATCCATTTTAAGTAACTATCTACAGAAAGGTGATCGATCCATGACCCGTCAAAATTACGCCTCGCAGCAAGCAAAAATTCACAAAGAAATTGAAAAACTACAAAAGCAAGCACAGGCGCTAGAGGCAAAAAGCCGTAAGCCAGTGATCAACAACCTCGTTCGCACAATGAAAGAATTTGACATCTCGCCTGAAGAGATCGCAAGCGCCTTTGGTCGTTCAAAAGCGAAAGCGAAAGCAGGTCGCCCAGCGAAAGCCGCCAAAACAGGGGGTGTGAAAAAACCCGTCGCCCCAAAATATCGTCATCCAGCAAGTGGTGCTACCTGGACTGGTCGCGGTAAAGCCCCTTTATGGGTCGTTGAAGCCGAAAAAAATGGTCAGCCTAGGCAACAGTTTTTAATCTAGTTCAGTTATTGAGTTAAAAAGCTGTACTTGTTTTAAACAAAATCGACCATTTTTATTGGTCGATTTTTTTAATTTATGTACATTTAAATATTAATTTCAATTTAAATTAATCGATTTTTGCACCAGAATCTCGCACGGCCTTACCCCACTGCTCAAGGTCCTTATCAACGATCTTTTGAAATTCGACTAAATCCATCGGCATCATCGATGCCCCTTTTGAGCCAAACTGAGCAACTACCGCAGGGTCAGCAAGCACCTTGTTGATTTCACCGTGTATTTGCTGGCGCAAGGCCGCCGGTGTTGCAGTTGGCACAAAAAAGGCAAACCAAGAGTCTAGCCCCAAAGCCGGATAGCCAGCCTCTAAAAATGTGGGCACATCGGGCAAGGCTTCAGACCGCTTAGTTGCCGAGGCCGCCAATGTTTTAACCGCACCGCTTTTGATCTGCCCCATGACCGAAGGCGCGCTGGCAAAGGTACCTTGAATTTGTCCGCTCATGACATCGGTCAGCGCAGGCGCGATTCCTTTATAAGGCACGTGAGTCGTTTGAATACCTGCCGCCGCATCAAACATGGTGTCGAGCAAATGTGCCACCGAACCATTCCCCGAGGAGGCTATATTAATTTTGCCGGGGTTTGCTTTGGCATAGGTTACATATTCAGCAATGTTATTAGCAGGGAAACTGGGCGTGACGACCAACACAAAAGGCAAGGTGGCCAGCGACCCAAGCGGAACCAAGTCTTTAACCGTATCAAACGGCATGTTCTTATATAACGCAGGGTTGATCGCGTGCGTCCCCGAATAGCTCATGAGCCAAGTTGTTCCGTCGGGCACAGACTTTGCAACGGTATCGCTACCGATATTGCCTCCGGCACCAGGTCGGTTTTCAACGACGAGCGCAATACCCCAGCGTTTAGAAAGCTCTTGCGCCATGATGCGAGCAATCGCATCTGAAGCACCCCCAGCAGTTTGCGGAACAATGACTTTGATTTGCTTGCCAGCTAAGGCCTGTGGCACCTGAGCATAGGCTGCGTTAATAAATAGCAATCCCGCCAAAAGAGTAAATAAATGCTTGAGGTATTTTTGATAAGAATAAGACATATTTTTTATTTATTTTTAAATAATAATGATCAAATTACTGAAAAATTCGCGATTACTCGCGAATTTTTTAGCCACTTATACTGGCTTATCACCCTTAAGCGTGATGCGATGCAGTAAGCGTTTATAGCCGTGATAATCATTAATTGGGTTATGCAACACACACCGATTATCCCAAAGTGCGATAGAACCTGGGCGCCAAACAAATCGACAGGTATATTCCGGCCGCACCTGTTGTTCAAACAAATAGTTTAAAAGTGGTGCGCTTTCTTCTTCAGTCCAGCCCACAAAACGCAACGTGTGACCAGGATTGATGTACAGCGCTTCGCGACCTGTTTCAGGATGGGTGCGTACCACTGGATGCTCAGAATTAAGCTCAGAGCGCCCCTTGTCGGTTGCCGAATCCGCCACCCGATCTTCACGCGAATGGGTCACGGCGGCTTTGGCAGAAGAGTTTACGGCCGTTAAGCTGCGTAACGTTTGTTGCAAAGCTGGCGAAAGCCCTTCGAAGGCAGCGTAATTGCTGGCAAACAAGGTGTCACCACCCACCGGCGGCAATTCGCGGGCGATCAGCATGGTCGCCATCGGCGGCTCTTGCAAGTAAGTGGTATCGGTGTGCCAAACTCCGCCAAAATTATGTTTTTCATGGGGCAGTTTTAACACCGGCACGATCAATGGAAAACCGGGCAAACCTTTAACAAATGGGTATTCAATAATCTCGCCAAAGCGCTGTGCGAACGCTTGAAAAGCCTGAGGCTCAAGGGGCTGTTCACGAAAAAACACAACACCGTGCTCAAGCCAAATCTTACGGATTTCTGCGATCTGCGCCTCGCTGACAGACTCGAGCAGGTTAATGCCCAAGATCTCTGCACCGACAGCCCTTGATAACGGACGCACTTCAAGTTGTGTCATGTTAATGTCTCACGGATTTATTCAAGTTAAGCCACCATTTAGGCGTCTATCATAGGGCAGATTTAGGTTTTTTTCTGCGAGACACCCCTACAATGGCCTTCACAGCCTTAAACCAGTAAGCACGTTAGCCAGATTTGGAAGCCCGTTTTATGCGCACTGACACCGGAACCACTATCCACCGGCAAGATTACCAACCCTACGCCTTTTTAATTCCTAAGATTTCGCTTGAATTTGATCTTGAACCCGATTGCACCACCGTCAGCGCCGAACTGACCGTTATTCGTCGCACCGATGTGCCTAGTTCAGCCGACTTAGTGCTAGACGGCCAAGGCCTGACTTTGCTCAGCGCGCATCTGAACGGGGTCTTGTTAAACGACCAGCAGTACACGCTCTCTGAATCAACACTCACCATCCACCAAATGCCAGCGCAGGCCGTGCTCTTGTTGAAAAGCACCTGCTCGCCCGCCGACAACACCAGCATGGCCGGCCTCTATGTTTCAGGCGCGAGCCTCTTTACACAATGCGAAGCACAAGGTTTTAGAAAAATCTGCTGGTTTGCTGACCGCCCCGACGTGATGTCAATCTACGAAGTCACCTTGCGGGCAAGCCAAGCGCAATACCCCCTTTTGTTGTCAAACGGCAATCTATTGTCTACGCAACAACTTGATGCAGGCCGCCACGAGGCCAAATGGCACGATCCGTTTGCTAAGCCTTGCTATCTTTTTGCCTTGGTGGCGGGCGACTTTGCCTGCCGCGAGCAGCGCAGTCAAACAGCCAGCGGACGTGAGGTCTTACTTCAAGTTTATAGTGACCCGGGTACCGAAGCGCAAACTAGCTGGGCGATCGAATCGCTTGAACGCTCCTTGCGCTGGGATGAAGTGCGCTTTGGGCTAGAGCTTGATCTAGACCGCTTCATGATTGTGGCCGCGCGCGATTTCAATATGGGAGCGATGGAGAACAAAGGCTTAAACGTCTTTAACGCTGCCTACGTGCTGGCCGACCCAAACACTGCAACCGATGCAAATTACCAGGCCATTGAGGCTGTGATCGGTCATGAATACTTTCATAACTGGACGGGCAATCGCGTCACTTGCCGCGATTGGTTTCAATTGAGTTTGAAAGAAGGCTTAACGGTTTTCAGGGATCAAGAGTTTACGGCCGACATGATGGCGCAAGGGCTCAGCACCCGTGAGGCGGCAAGCGCGCGCGCGATCAAACGCATTGACGATGTCGTGGGCTTGCGGGCAGCTCAATTTCCTGAAGATAATGGCCCGATGGCGCATCCGATTCGCCCTGAAAGCTACCAGGAGATTGGTAACTTTTATACGTCGACCGTCTATGAAAAAGGCGCTGAAGTCATTCGAATGATGCACACGTTGCTCGGCGAACAGGCCTTTCGCGCCGGAATGGATGAATACTTTCGACGCCACGATGGTCAGGCCGTCACGTGTGACGACTTTGTTGATGCCATGCAATGGGCCTATCAGCAGCATAAAAACGACCCTCAATTAAGTCTCGCGACTTTTAGGCGTTGGTACTCTCAGGCCGGAACACCGAAAGTTGCGGTTTCGCTGGCGTTTAATGAACAGCTGCAACAGTGCACCCTGACGCTCACCCAAACGTGCGCACCAGTGGGGGTTGAGAAAAAAACACTTCTTAAAAAATTACCTTTTCATATCCCAATCAAGATTGGGCTCATTGACGCGCAAGGCCAAGCGTTGCCCTTTACGCTTGACGGGCACACCTCACAGCAAGCATTGCTCGAGCTCACACAGGAAAGCCAGTCTTGGACATTCACCGGCGTGTCATCGAAACCGATCCCCTCCTTGTTGCGTGACTTCTCGGCGCCTATAACGATCGACTACACGTATCAAGATCAAGAGTTGGCTTTGCTCAGCGCCCACGACACCAACGCGTTTGTCCGTTGGGAGTCAGGCCAGGAACTTGCCTCACGACAAATTTTCAAAATGGCTCAAAGCTATCGCCAGACAGGAAATCCAGGAGAGGTCGATACGATTGTTTTGAAAGCCTGGGCTGCCACACTCATTGACCCAGCGCTTGACGCTGGCTTTCGTGCGCGCGCCCTCGCCTTACCTACTGAAAAAACCTTAATCGAACGGATGACGCCGATGGATCCGCTCGCGATTTCAGTTGCAAGACGAGCCTTGCGTCGAGCGCTCGGTAAAGCATGCCGTGCAACGCTACAAACCATCTATGAAACTCAAGCAACATCAGGCGCTTATTCACCCGCACCTTTACCTGCCGGACGACGCGCCTTAAAAAATCTGGCGCTCTCGTACTTAATCGCTGGCGCAGAACCCTTGGCAGATGCCTCTGCGCGCAACGGCATCACACAGGCTTTACTGCAGTTCAACGACGCCACAAATATGACAGACCGCCTGGCCGCGTTTACCTCGATTGTGCACGAAGCGCCGCTGGCACAGTCCTCTGAAATCGTGACACGTTTTTATGAAACTTGGCAGCATGATGCGTTAGTCGTAGACAAATGGTTTAGCGTGCAGGCCTCATCTCCCCAGACGGATGTCGCCGCGGTTGAAACCTTGATGGCACACCCGGCGTTCACGCTGCGCAACCCAAATCGGGCGCGCGCTGTGATCTTCATGTTCTGTATGGCCAATACAACTGGACTGCATGCTGAGGACGGCAGCGGCTATCGCTTCTGGGCCGATCAGGTGTTGGCGCTCGATG
>CALQNE010000161.1 GCA_943331855.1 Bordetella parapertussis | reverse complement strand
TAAGACGAAAATTAACACAGGCGCGGCAAAGTGCGTGCATCGATAATGATATTGTATTATCATTATCCAAGATTGCGCAAATTTTTACCGCACGTAATGCGCATCCTCAACCCTAATGACTCAGATTATCCTGCTTTATGCCCCTGGCCTCAGCAAAGTCTCCTCAAACGAATGAACCCGCTAGCCGAGCACTTGGACGGCAACCTGACGCAGCGCATGTGCATCAGACGGTCGAGCAGCACGCTCATGATAAGAGTCAAGGTCAGCCAGCGTTTCACTCCCATAGCCACACGCACGACCATTCGATGCCACACACTCACGGCCCACGCCCAAGTGGTTCGCGAGTCGAAGTCAGCCCCGTTTTAGTCGGCGTTGGGGCAAGGGTCTTGGCGGTTTTTGCTTTACTGGGGCTATTGTGGTTAGCAATTTTCTGGGCGTTTGTTGGCAATGTCTGATCAGCGTTCGACCCGACTCACGCCTGAAGCGATCGAGATCCAAAATCTGACGCTTGCCTATCAAGGGCACCCTGCGGTGCATCACGTGACGGGGCGTTTTCTGCCCGGTTCGCTTACCGCGATCGTGGGCCCGAATGGTGCCGGCAAAAGCACACTGCTCGGAGCGCTCTCTGGTCAGCTTCAGGCCGCCGAGGGGTCAATTCAATTTGGGCAGGCCCAAAAGTGTGAATTGGCCTATCTTCCACAGCAATCCTCAATTGACCGAGAGTTTCCGATTCGTGTGGTAGATGTTGTGTTGCTCGGGGCTTGGCGCGAGCTAAAAAGCTTTAATCGCGTCACAGCACTGATGCGTGTGCATGCCACTGAAGCCTTGGCTGCGGTAGGTCTGGTTGGGTTTGAGCGTCGATTGATCGGTGAACTGTCCGTTGGCCAACTGCAGCGGGTGTTGTTTGCACGGTTGCTGATGCAAGACGCACCAATTATTTTGCTCGACGAGCCTTTCAATGCATTGGATACGCGTACCGCGGATGACTTATTACAAGTTGTGCTGACTTGGCATCGACAGGCGCGCACGGTTATCGCCGTGTTGCACGACATGAATATGGTTCTCGCACATTTTCCACAAACACTGTTATTGGCACGCGAAGTCATTGCCTGGGGCGATAGCGCGCAAGCACTCGCACCCGAAAACCTCGCGCGAGCTCGACAAACGTCTGAATATTGGGATGAGCGGGCACCCTGGTGCGCGCGGCCCAGTGATGTGGGGATGGTGCGCTGATGGTGTTTGATTGGTTTGTAGTGGCGTATGCGTGGTTCTTTCAGCCTTTCGTTGAGTATGACTTTATGCGACGCGCGCTGGTGGCTTGCCTTGCCATTGGCTTGGCTTGTGGGCCGATCGGTACCATTCTCGTCTTGCGGCGTATGAGTTTGGCGGGTGATGCCATTGCGCATGCAGTGTTGCCAGGTGCTGCGGTCGGCTTTATATTTTTTGGCCTGTCGTTACCCGCGATGACCATCGGCAGTTTTGTTGCAGCCGCGCTCATGGCCTTGCTTGCTGCCGCGGTCACGCGCTGGACCGCACAAAAAGAGGATGCTAGTTTTGCCTCGTTCTATTTAATTACGTTAGCACTCGGCGTGATGCTGATTGCAACGTCTGATAGTAAGGTCGATTTGCTTCACTTCCTGTTTGGCAGTGTGCTGGCAATAGACGGCGAGTCGCTGTTGCTGATCGGCGGAGCGTCAAGCCTGACTCTGCTCGGACTCGCAGTCATTTGGCGCCCGTTGATTGTTGAGTGTTTCGATCCTGTTTTTTTACGCTCGGTCGGTGGGCGAGGTGGCTTAGTGCATCAACTCTTTATGTTGATGGTGGTGTTGACCTTGGTCTCTGCCTTTCAAGCGTTAGGCACACTCATGGCCGTCGGCTTGCTGATGTTGCCAGCGACAGCTGCGCGGTTTTGGTGTGCCGGTGTTGTGGCCAGAGCGCTGCTGGCTGCTGGGTTTGGTGCATTAAGCGGAGCAGCTGGGCTGTTGATTTCATACCACGCTAACGTACCTCCAGGTCCTGCAATTGTTTTGTTTGCCGGAGGGCTGTATTTGCTCTCGCTTTGTCTGGGTGTACGCGAGAGCCTGCGCCTGGTGTGGTTTCCCGCTCATCAACATAAAGAGGCTTAAGATGCAGAACGTGGTCAACGAACGTCTACAAAAACTTTTTCTGGCGATTGTGTTTTGTTTGGTCACGCCAGTGCTTGCGGCGCAACCCTTGCCTGTTGTTGCGAGTTTTTCGATCTTGGCCGATATGGTGCGTGAAGTCGGAGGCCCGCACATTGAGGTGACATCACTTGTTGGCCCCAACACCGACTCACACGTTTTTAATCCAACACCTGCTGATGCTAAGCGTATTGCTTCGGCGCGTTTAGTGTTTGTGAATGGTCTGGGCTTTGAAGGCTGGTTGGATCGCTTAGTGAAAGCCTCTGGCTATCGCGGCCCCATTGTGATTGCTAGCAAAGGGGTGAAGAGCCCTCTTCAGCTCAAAGATGACCATCATCACGCGGGCGCTTCCAAAGGGCATGGTCATCAGCATTCGCACGGTGCGCCCGACCCTCATGCCTGGCAAAACTTGGCGAATGCCGAGCGTTACGTTGAGACAATCCGAATCGCCTTAGCAGCAGCGTTGCCAGCGCATTCTGCGGTGTTTGAACAACGCGCTGCTGACTATAACAAACGTATTCGGGCACTGGATCAGGCCACAAAGGCTCAAATTGCTACCGTTCCGGTTGAACGACGCAGGGTGATCACCTCGCATGATGCTTTTGGTTATTTTGCGGCGGCTTATGGCGTGACCTTTTATCCTTTGCAGGGCCTAGCCACCGGTAGCGAACCGACGGCTGCAGAGGTTGTGCGCGTCATCGATCTGATCAAAAAGAATAAGGTGACAGCGATTTTTACTGAAAATATTTCTGACCCCCGAGTACTCGAGCGTATTGCTAAAGACAGTGGCGCTAAAGTCGGTGGTCGTTTGTATGCTGATGCTTTGACTGAGCCAGGCACTGAAGCCGACACATACTTAAAAATGTTTGAGCGAAACGTCGCAGCAATCGTTCAAGGCATATCGGGAAAGGCGCTTCAATAGCTAAGAAGTCTGTCAAGCATGATTCTCATTTGCAAATGAGAATCATTATCGTTTAAAATGTTTGCATGGATGATTCATCAACTGCAAATCGCTCTCGGTTCGAAAAGCCGCAGGCTCAAAAAAACGCTCAACGCGCGAGTCAAGAGCCTCTTGTGTTTGACCCCGAAGGCGTGATTCGCATCTCGACTCAGTTACTTTTTCAATCAGCCAAAGAAATTGAGATTGAACATCGAGGCGATTTGTATCGACTGCGACAGACCGCGCTCGGTAAATTGATTCTCACAAAATAAGCTTTTTAGTACCGCCCTCTGTGGTCACTTTTTAAATTGCACAAGCCAGCCGACGCCAGCCAGTGCCTAAATCACTTTAGGACACCTTATGCTGCGCAACGCAAAACTTGTATTCGCTTTCAGTCTCACCTTCACCGCGTTGCCTCAGCAAGCGGCGGGGCAAACGTCTTCGACGCGCGTGCAAACCGAAAATCCATTGTCCTCAAACGCGACTCAGCTTAACGAGGTGACCGTAAGCGCAACACGCACCACAAGGCAGATCGATAACGTACCCAGCAGTGTCTCAGTCATCCCCGCAGCCACGATACAAAAACAAGGCGCGCGTGATTTAAAAGAGCTGTTTCGTAATGAGCCAGACGTAACGGTTCCGGTGGGTCCCACGCGTTTTGGCAATGGTGGCAACCCCACAGGTCGCGCGGGCCAAGAGGGTGTCAACATACGTGGCTTAGGGGGCAATCAGGTTTTGATGTTGATAGATGGTATTCGTATTCCAAATGGTTTTTCGTTTGGTCCGTTTGCAACAGGTCGAGGCGATTACATCGATCTTGATGGCTTAAAAAGCGTTGAGATCTTGCGCGGGCCTGCTTCAACCCAGTATGGCAGTGATGGTCTGGCCGGAGCTGTTAGTTTTCGTACGCTCGACCCAGCCGACTTGATGCGTACAGGGCAGGCTACCGGTGGCTTCGTTCGAGGTGGGTATGCGAGCATCGACCAAGCTTGGTCAAGCGCGTTAGCCTTTGCGGGAAAAAGTGACCAATGGCAAGCGATGGTGTTAGGTAGCTATCGCCAAGGACACGAAACCAGCAACAAGGGCAACAACGCGGCTCAAACAATTGAACGAACAATACCTAATCCTGTCGATTACAACAACCGCTATTTATTGAGTAAGGCGATTCTTTCTATTGATGCCTCTCAGCAACTTGGCGTAACAGTTGAGTCTCAGCGGCGAAGCCAAAATACAGACGTATTCTCAGCGCGCGCAGTGCCGCCCTATCAGGCTCGCAGTACCACGAGTCTTAGAACAAAAGATCACGTCGAGCGTGACCGGGTCTCACTTGAGCATCAATTCAATGATTTAAATGCGCAGTGGATACAAAGCATCGACACTCGCGTGTATTGGCAAGAAGCAAAAGTCAATCAATACGCAACCGAGCAGCGTGCGCGTGCCTCTGAACGCACGCGAGACAATACCTTTCGTACACAAGTCATCGGGGTGTCGACGCAATTTCAAACTTCCCTGACCGGTTGGGTGAACCAGCGGCTCACGTATGGCGTGGATCTGAGTCAGTCAGAAATCACCGCACTGCGCGATGGAACAGTGCCGCCTTACGGTAATCGGTTTCCTTCAAAGCCTTTTCCAGACACCACATACACCTTGGGTGGCGCATTTCTACAAAGTGAAATTGAGCTCGGTGCGTTGAGTCTGATTCCTGGTGTGCGTTTTGATGGTTACAACATCAGCCCCTCAGAAAAAGGGTATAGCGGCTCGGCGATCGCGACGTTAACCGGACAAGCGCTGACGCCTCGCGTTGGGGCTGTCTGGAAACTACACCCAAGTTTTGCTCCTTATGCTCAGTTGGCGCGAGGCTTTCGTGCGCCCACCCCCGATCAAGTGAATAACGGCTTTGCCAATTTGGCCTCGGGGTACACCAGCGTTGGAAACTCAGCGCTTAAACCTGAATATGCCGATAGCCTTGAGGTCGGCTTCAGAGGCAAGGCGCCAGGCCTTCGTTACTCAGTCGCTGGCTTTGAAAACCGGTATCAAAACTTTATCAGCCAAGAAGTGATTGGTGGGGGCGGTCGGCCTTCAGATCCAACCATTTATCAGTATGTCAATTTAACCAAAGCCAAGATTCAAGGAATCGTGGCGCAAGTCGAGGTGCAGGTGGGTAGCCGCTGGACACTTCAAACCGGTGCCGCCTATCTGAGCGGCGATAGTGAAATCAATGGTGTTCGTGCACCGATTAACTCGGTGCAACCACTAAAAGCCCTGCTCGGTGTCAGGTATGACACGACTCAGTGGGGAGGCCAAGCCACGTTGACCTACAACGCTGCAAAAGATCCAAGTCGAATTGCAACCGGTAGAACCTCTCAGTTTGCGACGCCCGAGTACACCGTGCTTGATCTCGGTGTGTATTGGAAGCCAACACCCAATCTTACCTTCAATGCCAATTTGAATAATGCTCTTGACGCCAAATACTGGCGTTGGTCAGACGTAAATGGTTTAACTGAACAGAGCCGCATTGCAGATGCATACACAGCCGCCGGCCGTAACGTCCAAGTCTCGCTGCGTTATGACTTTTGAAGATATCAACCTACTGGAGAGCGCGATGCAAGAGATGATACAAACGATTCCTCAGGCTTTTGCCGAACTACGAAACCAAGGGTTCATTCGCCAGCGCGAGGCTGCCGAACGACTGCATTTATCTGAAGGTGAATTACTCGCGGCACATGTCAATGCACAGGCGCTACTGTCTGAGTTTAGAGTGATTCGGCTGCGCTCAGAATGGCATTCGCTGCTCGTTGCGGTTGAGCATTTAGGTGAAGTGATGGCGTTAACCCGAAATGCGTCATGCGTACACGAAAAAATCGGTATTTATCGAAAGGCAACTTTGACGGATCAAGTAGGGGTGATTTCAACCGAGGCCATCGATTTACGTGCCTTTTATTCAAAGTGGGCACACGGGTTTGCTGTCATTGAGACTACTCAGCATGGCCTACAGCGCAGCCTGCAGTTTTTTGATATTTCAGGGACTGCAATTCACAAGATATTTTTACGCGAAAACAGTCATACGCAAGCCTATGATGCCGTGATTGAGCGCTTTGCAGCTGGGGTGCAACAACCGGGTTTATATGTGGAAATTATTCCATCCAAACCGCCTGAAACTGCAGATGAGAAAATTGATATCGATGCGATGCATCTAGCGTGGGAGCGGTTGCGCGACACACACGAGTTTTTCTTTTTATTGAAAACGCATGGTGTCTCGCGCGTCCAGGCTTTACGATTGGCGCAACCTAAGTTTGTGCAACAGGTTCATTGTGCGGATATTTTAAGAGTCTTAACTGCTGCAGCAGCTCGCGAAGTTTCGGTCATGGTGTTTGTAGGCAATCTCGGCATGCTTCAAATCCACTCGGGTCCGATTAATCAGGTGTCCTATTCAAGACCCTGGTTGAATGTTCTTGATGCCTCGTTCAATTTGCACCTGCGTATTGATCAAATTGCTACCGCATGGATCGTGAAAAAGCCAACCTCAGATGGTGTAGTGACGTCATTTGAAATATTTGACACACAGGGCGAAGTGATCGCCATGCTATTTGGTCTGCGGCAACCAGGCCAGCCTGAGTTATCCACATGGCGTGAACTCTTGATCGAGATTCAAGAAACTCAACAAGCTTGCGCTGTGTGATGCGATGACAGAGCATTTTTTATCGACGATGAACCGACTCTCTCGTCGACAGGTGGTGAGCTATCTGACGTGGTGCGCCATGGCGCCTCTGGGAACACTTCCTTCGATCGTTCAAAGTGCTTCACCCAGACGCATTATTAGCATTGGGGGTGCCCTAACAGAAATCGCCTTTATGCTCGAGGCCGAGTCCGAGCTTGTCGGCGTTGATACGACCTCGATATACCCTGCAAAGGCAAAAGACGTGCCCAGTGTAGGGTATGCCCGTCAGTTATCTGCTGAAGGTGTCTTGTCGCTAGCGCCCACGCATCTTCTTGCGACCGAAGAAGCAGGTCCACCCGCAGTTTTAAAACAAATCGAAGCCGCGGGCATTCCGATTACAGTGTTGTCGGCCAGGCATCAGTATCAGGGGTTACGTGAGCGTATCCAAGGTGTTGGTCGGTTGCTCGAGCGTCGCGAGCTAGCGCAGGTCTTGCTGCAAAATCTTGATGCGAAATGGCAACAAGTACAAGCACAGGTCGCCACAGGCCTTGATCGTCCGACGGCCAGGCTCGTGCGGGTGCTCTTTATCCTGGCCCATTCACCTTCGCAGGTGATGGTTGCGGGACACCTGACCGCAGCGCACGCGATGCTGACGTATGCAGGTGTTCAGAACGTCGGACAGGGTTTTAAAGGCTATAAGCCTTTGACACCTGAGGGATTGATCGCGGCACAACCCGATTGCATCCTGTTGACGGAGCAGGGCCTACAAGCGGTCGGGGGCTTGCAAGCTGTCTTAAAGATTCCGGGACTCAGTCACACGCCGGCTGGTCGAATGCAGGCCGTGGTGGCGATGGATGCTTTGCGCTTGCTTGGGTTTGGTCCGCGTATGCCCGAGGCGGTCCTTGAGTTGCATCAATTGTTCAGCCAACGATGAATCGCTTTGTCTGGTTTGGGCGGCAATCGCCAAGTCTCTGGTTGACGGTTGTTTTGCTATTGGCCTTTGTGTGGTCTGTGCAGTTAGGTGCTATGCCTGTGTCGGGATCGGACTGGCTTGTGTTACCTAAGCTCATTGGGTGGTTTGGTTTGAGCAGCTCTCTTGACTCGGCCACTCCGGGTGCAAACGTTTTGTTCAGTCTTCGGCTGCCGCGTGTATTGCTTGCGGGTTTAGTCGGCGCAAGCTTGGGGCTCAGCGGCGCATTAACGCAAAGCTTATTTCGAAATCCTTT
>CALQNE010000160.1 GCA_943331855.1 Bordetella parapertussis | reverse complement strand
GAAACGCCAGCAGCGACGTACACCATTAAGGGGGGCAGGTACGACAGCCGCATTTCACGGCCAAGTTCAAGAATGTTGCGATCGATCCAGTGCGAGAGTTTCAAAAACATGGTTTGATCTAGCGCGAGTAATACGGCTTTTGTCCAGACTGATGGTCTGTCACATCAATAATCTCTGTGATCTCTGGCGCGGCTCTTTTCACCATGACTTCAAAGCCTTGTTTGAGCGTGGCCTCAGACGAAGCGCAGCCTTGGCAGCCACCACTCATGCGTACGTAGAGTTGACCCTCGCGCAGATCGACAATCGCGATCGCGCCGCCGTGACTGGCGATTGAGCGGTTGATTTCGCGATCGAGAATGTCTTGCACAATCTCACGCACAACCTCAGTTGAGCGCCCCTGCGCTTGCTTGGCGATAGTCGTTTCAAGTACTGCAGGAAAATCAGATAATAGCTGTGCGCGGATGGCGGCACCGATCGCAGCCTTTAACGTTTGCCATGAGGTGTCGGCAGACTTGCTGACAGTCACAGTGTTGTCGGCAATCAATACAGAGGCGACCCCTTGTAGCTCAAAGAGCGTTGCTGCCAAGGGTGCGCTTGCCGCTTGCACCGTATCTGCAAAGAAAAATGGTCCACCCGCCTGCACAATTGTGCTGACCGTAAATTTGCAAGTATCCGGATCTGCGATCGCAGTTTCAGCCTTGATCGTGATCGGGGCCTGAACCTGCGTTGCGTGCAGGGCGCTGGTGTTAGACATCTTCAGACCGATTTGCCGCCGCGTCATCAGCAAACTTTCTTAGCCTCGTAAACGCATGAATCCCGCTATTGTGACCATCGTTCCAGTCAAAGCCAATGGCATAGTTACCGACGCTCATGATCTTCTTGGGGGCAACATCGGCACGTACGGTTTTTGGATCCAGTAATGGGCGACCGCTCATCTCTTCGACACACAACGCGCACTGGCAAGCCAAGCGCAAGTCGCGTACGTCAAAATCTGATTGCATGCCGTCTTCCCAGAGCACGGTGAGCGTGCGGGCATCGCGCTTACGCATGCCGATCGGCGTATCGATCGCGCCATGCTTGTGTACGTCATTGGCCAACCATTCGGGGGCGCCAGTGTTTGCTTCAAAGTCCCACATAAACGGTTTAAGTACCGTGGCGGTGTTGCGCATCGCTTGAACTAGTTGCGCTGCGATTGAGGCGTATACCTGAGCGCTGGCTGATTGCGGCAGGCCCGCCACAATTGGGCGACCTTCATCGCCACAGGTGACGACCTCGCTTGCCAAAGGCAGGGCACCTAAAAACGGCACCTCAAGCTCTTGACTCATTTTTTCGCCACCGCCATGCCTAAAGATATCGGTGGTTTCGCCGCAGTGCGGGCAGGTGAAGGTGCGCATGTTTTCGACAATGCCTAAGATTGGCACGTGAACTTTTTGAAACATGCGTAAGCCACGCCGTGCGATCTTTAAACTCACCGCCTGCGGCGTGGTGACGATGACAACGCCTGATAATGGCGTGCTTTGCGCAATCGTTAATTGTGTGTCGCCTGTGCCCGGTGGCAGATCAAGAATCAAATAATCGAGATTGCCCCATTCAACACCGGCGGTAAAGAGCCGTAGATATTTGGTGACCATCGGTCCGCGTAACACCGCGGGTGTATCGTCGCCCGTGAACATCGCCATCGAGACCACTTTGAGCCCGAAGCGCTGAGCCGGGATCATCTTACCTTCGGCTGTCATGGCCGGTTGGCCGCTTGTGTTGATGCCAAGCATGCCACAAATGCTCGGACCTAAAATATCAGCATCGACTAAACCAACCGTGGCGCCAGTCTGCTGTAACGCCAAGGCCAGGTTGGTGCTGACCGTCGATTTGCCAACACCGCCTTTGCCACTGCCGACCGCAATGATGTGGCGAATTCCGGGCAGCTTTTCAGGGCCTTGAGGTTGGGGTTGCCCTTGAGGTTGACTTAAATCGGTGTGAGTCGCTTGCATGAATGAATGAATCCTTGACGATTGATAGGGCATATCATAAATAGCCCAGTAATTTAGTCAAGAATATACCTCAGGAAGCAAAGGCTATTTTGTTGGTCAAATATTGAGGATTCAAAGCTTGAGGAGCATTCCGATGAGGCCACTGACCGCAATCACATGAATGACGTTACGCTTGTATTTAAAAAGGGCAACGCCGGCGGCCACAGCCAAGAGTGCTGAGGGCCAGTCAAACATGCCTTGCAAGCCCGTCGGCCAGAGTACGTGATAACCAAAAAATAACGCCAAGTTCAAGATAACGCCCACAACGGCTGCCGTGATGGCCGTTAGCGGAGCTGTAAATTTCAAGTCATTGTGGGTGGTTTCGACCAAAGGCCCTCCGGCCAAAATAAATATAAACGAAGGTAAAAAGGTGAACCAGGTTACTAGGCACGCTGCAACAGTACCTGCCAGAAAAAGACTCTCGGCACCGAATAGCGCTTTGACATAGCCGCCAATAAAGGCCACAAAGGTGACCACCATAATCAAAGGCCCAGGGGTGGTTTCGCCTAGAGCCAGGCCGTCAATCATCTGCGTCGGGGTGACCCAACCGAAGGTATCGACGGCACCCTGATAAACGTAGGGGAGCACAGCGTAGGCGCCACCAAATGTCAAGAGAGCGGCTTTGGTAAAAAACCAGCCCATTTGTGTCAGGGTGTGATCCCAGCCAAAGCGCCAGCTTAAGTAGGCCATGGGCAGAGCCCAGAGCAGGGCGGCGGCACCTAACACTTGAAATAATCGAGTCCAGTTAAACAAGGCATGCGCCGGAGTTGGCGTATTGTCATCGATCAAGGCTTGACCATCGCGGTGTTTGGCCTGACCGTGGTTGGAGCCCACTTGAAATAATTCGGGTTTGTAACGCCCGCCTAGAAAACCAATCAGCGCTGCGCTCAACACGATCAAGGGAAACGGCGCATCAAGCCCGAAAATTGCGACGAAGCTGGCTGCGGCGATCGCCCATAAGAGATTGTTTTTGAGTGCGCGTGAGCCGATGCGGTGCGCAGCTTGAACAACGATGGCGGTGACGGCAGGCTTAATTCCATAGAATAGGCCGGCGACGAGTGGGATTTCGCCAAAAGCGATGTAGACGTACGAAAGGGCAATCAGTAAAAACAAAGAAGGTAAAACAAACAAAGCGCCAGCAACAATTCCGCCACGTGTTTTGTGCATTAGCCAGCCGATGTAAGTCGCTAACTGTTGGGCTTCAGGTCCGGGCAAAACCATGCAGTAGTTCAGCGCATGCAGAAAACGTTTTTCAGAGATCCAGCGGCGTCTGACGACCAACTCTTCGTGCATGAGCGCAATCTGCCCCGCGGGCCCTCCAAAACTGACAAAGCCGAGTTTGAACCAGAAACCAAGGGCTTGCCAAAAACTAACGGTGGGGGCGAGATCGTTCGAAGCAGTGTTCATTCAATGCGCCTTGTGGGATTGTGCCTTACATAAAACCATGCAGCGCGTGTACTTATAGCTTAAGCGTTTCGTCGCGCCACCCAGAAGGTGGCACCATCGGCACCGTACCGCTCGTCGTGGGGCTCATCACGTTGCATCGTAAAGGTGCCTCCTGCCGTGAGGTGCTTTGTTTCGCCGCGACAGGTCAGCCACATCTCTCCTTGCGTGACAACCGCTTGGACGCTGAAGGGATGGGTGTGGGTGGGCACGACGGTATTGGCCGCCCAGTTACGTTCAAGTACCTCGTCAAAGCCAGCTTCTTGGGATTGTTTTTTGAAGACATCAAAAGTGAGTGTGTTCATATTTTTTTACGGTTCAGGCGTTAAATAAAAGTGAGCGTTGACCCATCATATGGCAGAATTGCGTCCAAATTAGGCAAAACAATGCCAACAATACTGTATTCAAACTCTTAGGTTTTTGACACACGATGAAAGAATCTCCTTGGTTAGTGGGCATCTCAGACGCGCTTGGTTTTGTGGTGGGCGCGCAGTGTGGGCTGTGGTTGGGCGCCTGGCTCGGGTTTGATGCCTTTGAACCGGGCTTAACTAATAATGCTTTAGTGGGTATTTTATTATTAGCCGTCGGAGGAGGTTCAGGCCTAAAGCTATCTTACGGTTGGCGTGTCAGACGTGCTCGGCGCCTAGCGGAAAAAGATAAGTAGGCTTCTATGACTTTGTCTAATAGTTTTCCCTAAGTTCGGGTCCGATGATGTGACATTTCAAAGACAGATGTGTAAGAAATTGATAACATTTCGCCGCAAATACGGCTAATTTTTTTCAGTAACTGTCCCAAGCTAAAACGCGTTTACTCGCAACTTCCCGGAGATCTTCTATGAGCACGTCCAGTTCTGTCGCAATCGACGATCGCAAGCGTCCGATGACCTCTGAAGAGAAGCGAGTCATTCTCGCCTCTTCAGCCGGTACTATTTTTGAGTGGTACGACTTTTACCTGTATGGCTCACTAGCAGCCATCATCGGTGCTCAGTTCTTCTCTTCGTTTCCTGAAGCCACACGTAACGTGTTTGCTTTGCTCGCATTTGCAGCGGGCTTTCTGGTGCGTCCTTTCGGTGCACTGTTCTTCGGTCGCTTGGGCGACATGATTGGTCGCAAGCAAACCTTTCTGATGACGATCCTGATCATGGGCCTGTCGACCTTCGTCGTAGGCCTGTTGCCAGGCTACAACACGATTGGCTGGGCAGCTCCGATTATTTTGATCGCGCTGCGGATGCTGCAAGGCCTGGCACTTGGCGGCGAGTATGGTGGCGCCGTTGTGTATGTGGCTGAGCATGCTCCTGCTAATCGGCGCGGTTTTTTTACAAGCTGGATTCAAACGACTGCAACGCTCGGTCTGTTGCTGTCGTTGATGGTGATCCTGGTTGTCCGCACAACCGTGGGTGAGAAAGAGTTTGCTGAGTGGGGCTGGCGTATTCCGTTCTTGCTGTCGATTTTCTTGTTGGCAGTGTCTGTCTGGATTCGCTTGCAGATGGAAGAGTCGCCTGCCTTCAAAAAGATGAAGGAAGAAGGGACCAATTCGAAAGCACCGATTGCAGAAGCCTTTGGTACCTGGCGCAATGGTAAGTTTGCGTTGATCGCCTTGTTTGGTTTGGTCGCGGGCCAGGCCGTTGTTTGGTACACAGGTCAGTTCTATGTGCTGTTCTTTTTGCAAACGATTTTGCGCTTGGATATGTTTAGCGCCAACGTGTTGATCGCTTGGTCCTTAATTTTAGGAACCGTAGGTTTCATTATTTTTGGCACGTTATCAGACCGAATCGGGCGCAAGAAAATTATCCTAACAGGTTGTTTTCTCGCGATTGTGACGTATTTCCCAGTCTTTAAAGCAATCACACAACTGGCAAATCCTGCACTGCATTCAGCACAGCAAAACACGAAAGTGACAATTATTGCTGACGAAAAAGACTGTTCATTTCAGTTCAACCCAACGGGTACGGCCAAGTTTACAAGTTCGTGCGACGTAACCAAGGCGCTGTTGGCCCGTAGTTCAGTGAACTATTCGGTGCAATACACACCGGGTGTGATACCGGCTAAGGTTCAAGTCGGTAAAGTAGAGATTGCTGGTTACGAAAGTTCCAAACTGACCGGTGATCAAGTCAAGACCGTGCCTGCGGCCTTTACGAAGTCAGTCAATGACGCTCTGGCAACTGCTGGCTACCCAGTTCCTGGTCAGCCCACGCCTGGCATTATCAAGATGAGTGGATTTTTTGACATCTTTAATGCTCAGACATTTCCGCTGGTGTTAATTCTGACTTACCTCGTGGTGTTGGTCACCATGGTCTATGGTCCAATCGCCGCTGCACTGGTTGAGTTGTTCCCAACCCGTATCCGCTATACCGGCATGTCGTTGCCGTACCATATTGGTAACGGTTGGTTTGGTGGGTTAATGCCTGCCACTGCCTTTGCGATGATCGCGCAGACGGGCGATCCGTACTACGGCTTGTGGTATCCAATCGTGATTGCGGGTATGACTTTTGTGATCGGTGTACTGTTTGTTCCCGAGAACAAGGATAAGGATATTTTTGCTGAGGACACTCGCCGCTAGAAACGCATGTGTTAACTTAGCTTTGTCGAAGCCCGATCGGATGAAAGTTTGATCGGGCTTTTCTCTTTCAAAATTATTGACATCGGATCATGTATGACAAATTCTTCGAAGCCCTTTGAGCCCGTTACACCCGAAATTCTTGCCTTAGGTGAGCGCATGCGTCGCGCTACGTTAGGCGATGCGCACGTCGATCGTTCATTGAAAAAGGCAAAAGAAGATGAGTTTCTTCAACCGCTTCAAGAAACTGTCATGGGGCTCGCGTGGGGGGCCATCTGGGGGCGCCCAGGGCTGGACGTCAAATCACGTAGCTTGGTGACCGTCAGTATCCTGATCGCCTTAGGCAGAACCCATGAGCTGGCTGTGCATATCAATGGCGCATTGAACAACGGTTGGACTAAAGCAGAATTACAAGAAATTTTAATTCACTCGTCTGCGTATTGCGGTTGGCCCGCTGCGCTAGAAGCCTCTCGGGTCGCCAAAGAAGTGCTTGATCAACGCGCGGCGTAAGCAGTACTTAAAAAGCAGGCTAACGAGCGCTACAAAAAAAACACCAACCCCGAAGGGTTGGTGTGTGCGGTTTGGTGGTGGGGTGGCGCTCGTGTGCAAACCTAGCTATTGCGGTGAGAGGTGCGTAGCCGATCTTTGGCAGCACGGTGCGGCGGTATTAGTGAATATTGCGAGCAATCCAGTACACGATACCGACTAAGGCTGAAGCCCCGCCAAAAAGCCGCCAAGTCAGACCGTGCAGTTCGCGATGCAAGTCTGCTTTGGTCGCAAAGGTATCTAATCGAGTCTCAATGCGCGCAAGGCGATCACGTGCGTCGACAGCAAACTCTTCTAACGCAATAATTCTAGCTTCCATTTAAACAACTCCTCAAGCACGATACCGAAATCATCTCAATTTCTAACTGCACCTGCAAGAATAGAAGTGCAACAATTTGTCACTGTCTGGCACGACAACAAATAATTTAACTCTTGGTGAACGAATCGGGCATGAATAGTCAAGGGTCTGAGCCCAAACCGACGGCCAAAAAAATACCAACCCCGAAAGGTGGGTATCTGCGGTACTGGTGGTGGGGCGGGGACCGAGTGAAAAGGTTGGTAGTTCAAGAGGTTAGGGCGGCTGATAACACCTATGGAATGATGGGGATTACAGCTAAAAATCAGGCAGTATTCGTTTTCCTAAGCGTGGGTTTGGCTCATTCGATTATTGAGTTTTCATCCGGTTTTACCCTGTAAACACGTCAATTTAAGCTTGGTAAAGGTTCCCTTTTGGAACCTTTTGCACTATAATGGGACTCCTCTTCTGGAGAATGCCATGTCCGTCAACGTCAAACTGTCTGAAAGCCTGGTTGATCAAGCTAAGAGCCACGCACAGGTTCAGCATCGCTCTGTGCCAAAGCAAATCGAATATTGGTCCCAGATTGGCAAGATTGCCGAAGAAAACCCCGATCTGCCATTCTTCATGATCCGCGACATCCTGATCGCTGATCAGGAAGCGGTCGTTGGGGAATACGTGTTTAGCTGATGCGCCTACTCGTCACTCCCTCGTTTGTGAGGGCAACAAAGAAACTGCATCCACCGCAAAAGCTGGAGCTTGATGCGGCATTGCGTGCCATCAGCGCAGATCCAGTTGCAGGTGAGGCGAAGGTTGGTGACTTGGTGGGCATTCGTGTCTACAAGTTTCGGTTATCGAATCAGATGTATTTGTTGGCCTATCGGATTTTGGATGCAGAAAGCCTAAAACTTCTCACCCTTGGCTCTCACGAGAATTTTTACCGCGACTTGAAACGTATCGAAGACTGAGTCGTTGGCCTGGGATTCTGTTCAGGCAATTTTATCGACCAATTATCGGGCCCGAGGCGGCCAGACACGGATGAGGGTTGATTTCTTGCTCAAAGGAATCGTCTTTGGAAATGATGGTCGTGCCTTGTCACCGTTTCACTCGACAAAAAAGGGTGGACG
>CALQNE010000159.1 GCA_943331855.1 Bordetella parapertussis | reverse complement strand
GAGGCGACAACGCCCAACATGTATGCCGATCAAATCGAATACATGCATAACAATCTGCATCAGCGTGATTCAGTGATTGTCAGTTTGCATCCGCACAACGATCGCGGCACCGCGGTCGCAGCGGCCGAGTTAGGCTTGATGGCTGGCGCAGATCGCGTCGAAGGTTGTTTGTTTGGTAACGGCGAGCGTACCGGTAACGTTGATTTAGTAACCCTGGCCTTAAACCTGTATACCCAAGGCATTCATCCCGGCCTTGATTTTTCAGATATCGACGAAGTGCGTCGCTGCGTTGAGTTTTGCAATCAGTTGCCGGTGCACCCACGTCATCCGTATGCCGGCGACTTAGTGTTCACGGCCTTTTCGGGTTCGCACCAAGATGCCATCAAAAAAGGCTTCGCGGTGCAAAAGGCCGATGCCATTTGGGAAGTCCCTTACTTGCCGATCGACCCTGCCGATCTGGGGCGTAGCTACGACGCCGTGATTCGCGTCAACAGCCAATCGGGTAAAGGCGGCGTGTCTTACCTGCTTGAACAAGAGCATGGTTTAGCCTTGCCACGACGGTTACAAATTGAGTTCAGCCGCGCCATTCAACGCGTCACCGATGAAACCGGTCGCGAAGTCACCGCTGAGGCTGTCTACACAATTTTTAATACCGAATACCTGACACAAACCGAGCCCTGGAAACTCATCAAGCACAGCATTACTGGCGACCCAAGTGCCGCCGAAGGTAAGCTCTTTACGATTGAAGCCGAATTTGAAGTGAATGGCGTACGCCGTGTACTGAAAGGCGCGGGCGATGGTGCGATATCTGCGTTTGTGGATTGCCTAGGGATACCTGTTCGTATTATGGATTATCACGAACATGCGATTGGTATCGGAACCGATACGCGCGCGGCTTGCTATGTCGAGGCACGCATCGAAGAGGGCGCAACAGGGTTTGGCGTGGGCATTGATCGCGACATCGTCACAGCGTCTTTCAAGGCGGTGCTAAGTGGCTTAAACCGGCATATTAAATCCAGCTAAGGTTGCCACATAGTTGGCCCCTCAGGTCAACTGTTCTGATTTTGAAATGAAGCGAGCGGATTTTGAAAGACGCTCGTGACCTGACTTTTCATACTGAAACTTAATTGCTCGGTCTGCTCACCAAAAGTGAGCAAACCTAGCGTTCAGCGTTCAACGTACTGAAAAGAGGGTTTCCCATGACGACCACGATTATCCATTCTTTTAAACGCGCGCTTGCCTCGCTGCTACTGCTGACTGGCACGTTGTTGGGGTACCCCGTCCAAGCACAAAGCGCCGCGGACATTGACAGCGGCACACTCAAATTTGTCTTGTCACCCGAACCACCGTTTTTGTTAACCGCCATCAACACCGCCCTACAGATGGGGATGGTGACCTCAAAGGTGATGGAAGGCTTACTGTACCTCGACAACGAACTCAAGCCGCAACCTCTCTTGGCTCAAGCTTGGGACATCAGCCCAGATGGGCTGACCTATACTTTTAAGCTCCGTCCAAACGTTAAGTGGCATGATGGCCAGCCATTTACCTCGGCAGATGTTAGCTACACAATTCTTGAGGTGCTTAAAAAGGTTCATCCGCGTGGGCGCTCGGCTTTCGCAAAAGTCACGGCTGTCGAAACACCTGATCCTCTCACTGCCGTGATTAAACTTAGCCAACCGGCACCTCCTATGCTGACAGCTCTGGCCTCAAGCTACGAGTCACCCATGGTGCCTAAACATCTCTTCGCAGGCACAGACCCCTCTGCCAACCCCTACATCAGTAAACCAATGGGAACAGGCCCCTTCGTATTCAAGGAGTGGAAAAAAGGCGACTACATCTTGCTAGAGAAAAATGCAGACTACTGGCAAGCAGGTAAGCCAAGCCTACAGCGTATCGTGTTCAGAATCATCAGTGATGCCTCGGCGCGCGCAGCGAGCTTTGAAACAGGCGAAGGTCATATTGGTGGGCTCAGCCCCATACCACTGACCGATATGCCACGTATCGCGAAAAATCCCGCACTCAGTATTGAAACGCGCGGATACGCTTACATGTCGCCCTACATGCTGATGGAGGTCAATCTGCGCAAACCGCCTCTTAATGACGTACGAGTACGACAGGCCATCGCGCATGCAATTGATCGCGCACGGATGACCCAAGTTGTTTGGCTTGGTTATGGTCAACCGGCGGTCAGTCCAATTCCCTCGCAGGTCACGACCTTTCACTCAACCGACCTTCCCAAGTATGAGTTCAATATTGATAAGGCAAAAAAGCTGCTTGATGATGCAGGCTTAAAGCCTGGCGCAAACGGTATGCGGTTCAAAATCACTCACGACTTTATTCCCTTTGGATCTGAGTATCAGCGCACCGGAGAATTCATCAAGCAACAACTCAATCGCGTGGGCATTGATGTTGAACTACGCAGTCAAGATCTACCGTCGTTCCTTCGTCGCGCCTACACCGAATACGATTTTGATACGACTAGCCTCTACTACGGTGCCTTTGCCGATCCCACTCAAGGGGTACAGCGACTTTACTGGTCAAAAGCCATTCAAAAAGGTGTCGTCTTTACAAACAACACCGGCTATAACAGCCCCGAAATGGATCGGCTACTGGAAGGCGCACAAGGAGAAAACGATCCGGTAAAACGAAAGGCTCTCTATCTAGACATGCAACGTCTTGCGATGACCGATCTACCCGTGATCCCTCTGATGGAAACTCGCTTCCTCACCATTTCGAGCTCGAAATTAAAAAATCACACAGTCAGTGCTGACGGGATCATCGGTGGAAACTTCGCTGATGCTTACTTCGAAAAATAATTGAAGCGGATTATGCAGCTACCAAAATTGCGCAGTCCAACGCTTCGTTTGCTTTGGCGGCGCCTGCTAAGAGCGATTCCACTTTTACTGGCGGTCGTCATCTGCAACTTCATTTTATTGAAGCTAGCACCTGGCGATGCTGCCGAGGTGCTAGCCGGAGAAGCCGCCGCGAGCAGCCTTGAGTATCTGACAGAATTACGCATACGCTTTGGACTCGATCAACCGGTTTACCTGCAGCTTTGGCACTATCTCGTCAAACTCATGACCTTAGATTTAGGATTTTCGTTTCGCCATAACCAATCTGTACTGTCGTTAATTCTTGATCGCCTACCCGCAACCTTGCTATTGATGCTTTCGGGCATCACGCTCGCGGTCGTTGTAGGCGCATGTCTAGGGGTTCTCGCTGCGCAACGCGTCAATCGCCTTCGCGACAACATCATCTCTGTTTTTGCCATTCTTTCTTTTTCGATTCCAGTGTTCTGGTTAGGGCTGATGTTAATTGTCGTTTTCTCAGTGCACCTTGGCTGGTTTCCCTCGGGCGGTATGCAAACCGTCGCCAGCGGCAAGCAAGGGTTCGCTCACATTCTGGATGTCTTACATCACTTGGTGATGCCTGTCACAACGCTCGGTCTGTTCTATGTCGCGTTATATACGCGCGTCATGCGCGCATCGATGCTTGAGGTATTCAATCAAGACTATGTCACAACAGCTCGCGCAAAGGGCCTAGGAGAGCGACGCATCATCCTACGCCATGTTTTTCGCAACGCCTTGCTGCCCTTAGTCACTTTAATTGGCGTGCAGTTTGGCACGTTACTCGGGGGCTCTGTTCTCGTTGAAACCGTTTTTTCTTGGCCGGGCTTAGGCAGGCTTGCCTTCGAAGCAGTATTTCAACGCGACTTGAATCTATTACTTGGAATCTTATTAATGTGCTCCGTTTTAGTGATGATCTCTAACGTCTTAGTTGATCTGGCGTACGCACAGCTCGACCCGCGGATTCGGATCCGATGAGCGCACAGCGCCCTCTGCGTATGTTCGCGACCAGATTCTGTCGAAACTATTCGGCAGTTTTTGGCCTGCTTCTCTTGATGTGTGTCGGTCTCATGGCTGCTTCAGCCTCGGTGTTGTTTCCGGAAGACCCTTGGGATATGGTGTCAACGCCATTTCTTTGGCCAGGACAAGACCCCAATTTTCGACTCGGCTCTGACATCATGGGCAGAGACTTAGCCGCTGGCTTGTTTCATGGCTCTCGAGTGTCGCTACTCGTTGGCTTTTCTGCCACGCTTGCCGCCGTACTCATCGGGACAACCATTGGCGCGATTGCCGGCTATTACGGTGGCGTTGCCGATAGCGTTGCGATGGCGATCACCGAGTTGTTTCAAACGATTCCACAGTTTATCTTTGCGATTGTGGTCGTGGCGATTTTGACCCCAACTGTTAGCACGGTTACCTTCGCTCTCGGGATCGTTTCGTGGCCCTCAATCGCCCGCTTAGTTCGTGCAGAATTTATGACATTGCGTGAGCGCGATTTTGTCGCGGCAAGCGTGTCCATCGGGATGAGTTCTTTTCGAATTATCACCACACAAATCCTTCCGAATGCCTTAGGGCCCATCATTGTCACGGGCTCTTTGATGGTTGCAACAGCCATTTTGACAGAGGCTGGGCTCGCTTTCTTAGGGCTAGGCGATCCCAATGTCATGAGCTGGGGAACCATTATTGGCGCTGGGCGCGATGCCTTGAGAACGGCTTGGTACATCACCGCCATTCCAGGTCTAGCGATCATGTTCACCGTACTGGGCTTAAATCTAGTTGGCGAAGGCCTGAATGATGCACTCAACCCACGGCTAAAGAATCGCTGATGACTATCACCATGCCCTTGCCGCTTGCGTCGTTAACGCCCGACAAGGACGTTCCTGTACTTGAAGTCAAAAATCTCTGTACACAGTTCCAAACCTCTAACGGGCTTGTCAACGCAATTGATGGCGTATCACTGGCGGTTGGTCACGCTGAGATTGTTGCTCTGGTTGGTGAGTCAGGTTGCGGTAAGTCTGTAACTGCTTTTTCCATCATGCAATTGATTGCGAGCCCCCCCGGAAAAATCGCGCGCGGTGAAGTGATATTTCAAGGGCAAGATTTGTTGCGACTCACCACTAAAGAGATGCAACAAGTTCGTGGCAATGGCATTGGAATGATTTTTCAAGAGCCAATGACCTCACTAAACCCTGTGCTCACTATCGGCGAGCAGCTCAGCGAAACGCTGATTGCGCATCGAGGCCAAACCCCCAAGCAAGCCATGGAAAGAGCTTGTGAGTTACTTGAGTTAGTGCGTATGTCGGCGCCTCAAAAACGATTAAGCCAATATCCACATGAGCTGTCGGGAGGCATGCGTCAACGCGTCATGATTGCGATGGCACTTGCCTGCGAACCAAAACTACTCATTGCCGACGAACCAACAACCGCTCTTGATGTCACTGTGCAAGCCCAAATTCTGGACTTATTACTTGAAATGCGAGAGCGCCTGGGCATGTCGATTCTGCTGATCACGCACGATCTTGGTGTGGTGGCAGAAGTGGCTGATCGCGTGGCCGTGATGTATGCGGGCAAAAAAATTGAAGAGGCCTCTGTATTCGACTTGTTTAAACGTCCTCAACACCCCTACACGCAAGGGCTCATTCAGGCGACACCGTCTGCCTCGCGCGGTGGTAGCAAACGGCTGACTGAAATTCGTGGGCAAGTTCCAGCACTACACGCGATGCCACAAGGCTGCCGTTTTGCACCCCGCTGCGACTGGGCCGTACCGGCATGCCAAGAACAGCTGCCGAGGTTAAGGGATTCAGGGGCGCAACACTTTGTGGCATGCCATCGCCTTTACGACGCGACCTCTCAATCTTTTATCTCCGCGACTCAGGAGGCCTCATGACCGATGCGTTATTGCGTGTTGACGGTCTAAAGAAATTTTTTACTCTGAGCGATGGGCAGCGTGTGCATGCTGTTGATGATGTTAGCTTTAGCTTGGCTAACGGTGAAACCTTGGGTTTAGTCGGGGAGTCGGGCTGCGGCAAATCAACGCTTGGTCGCACCATTATCAGATTGCTTTCACCCGATGCAGGGACTGTCCATGTTGGAGGAAAAAACCTAGCGCAGCTCAGCGATAAAGAGCTCAAGCCCTTGCGCCGTGAGATTCAGATGATCTTCCAGGATCCCTATGCATCTTTAAATCCCCGCAGCACCGTCGGGCGAGCGATCGAAGAGCCCTTAATCGTTCATGGCGTGAAAGATCGGCGTACCCGCGCTGCACGCGTGAGTTGGTTACTCGAGCGGGTTGGCCTACCGACTGAGGCGGCCCAGCGGCATCCCCATGAGTTTTCGGGTGGTCAGCGCCAGCGCATCGGCATCGCCCGCGCGCTCGCATTGAACCCCAAGCTGATTATCTGTGACGAGCCAGTTTCGGCCCTTGATGTCTCGGTGCGCGCTCAGGTGCTGAATCTTTTAGCTGACTTACGCGAAGAGCTTGGGCTCGCGTATCTGTTTATCTCCCACGATCTGTCGGTGGTTGAGCATTTCTGCGACCGTGTCGCCGTAATGTACCTTGGGCGCATTGTTGAACTTGCGCCCCGCCATCGGCTGTGGAGTCAACCTCTGCATCCATACACGCATACGCTTTTCGATGCCGCCCCTCTGCCCGATCCAACTCGCCGCCGCGGGCGTCGCACCTTGGTACAAGGAGAAATCCCTAATCCAATTGACCGCCCTACGGGCTGCCATTTTCATACGCGTTGTGTGCATAAAATCCCAATATGTGTTTCTGTCGCACCACCGCTTATCAGTCGAGCAGATGGCCATCAAGTTGCATGCCATCGTGCCGAAGATTTTTACACCCCCAAGCCATAGGAGACATATGTATAAACTTATCAGCGCCACGCCAAGCCCTTATGCGCGAAAGGTCAGAATTCAATTGGCAGAGAAAGGCATACCGTTCGAATTGATCACCGAGGTGCCTTGGAACTCAGATACGCAGACACCCCTCTACAATCCTTTAGAGAAACTACCTGTCTTGCTTTGTCCCGATGGTTCGAGTGTTTTCGAATCTCGATATATCAACGAATGGATTGAGTACAAACATCCAGCGACCCCCTTATTTCCGACTGATGTAGATGGCATTTTGGCGGTCAAACGTTTCGAGGTGATCGTTGATGGTGCCTGCGATGCTTTAGTGCAAATGTTTTTTGAAATCGCACGCGATCTCGACAAACAAAGCCAACCTTGGTTTGATCGCCAACAGCGAAAAGTTGATGGTGCGCTTAGATATTTATCAACAGCAATTGGCGAAAAAGAATTTTGTCATGGTGACGCCTTCACCCTGGCTGATATTGCCGCAGGAACATTGCTGCGTTACTTGAGCGTACGGTGGCCCGCTAAACCATGGCGCGAAACCTATCCTAATCTTGCCATTTACTCTGACCGACTAGAGCTTCGGCCTTCATTTAAAAATAGCGTACCAGTCCCACAAATCATTCGTGATCGTGTGGCTTAGCTAAATAACGATCGCCGAGTCACTGATATCAAACCCTTTTGGTTTCCACAGGAGTATTTTCATGAGTTGTCCACCAGTTGCTGTCAGTCCGCACGAGGTCGAGTCAATTGTTTCTGACTGGGTCGTCGGCAAAATTTTATCCGAGCCAGCGGTTACGGGCGTCGCGTCTTTGAGCGCTGTTTCGATTTATTTCGATCCGGGTCAGGGGCACGCCCGTCATCAACATCTAGACGCAGATCAATTGATCTTTATTATTTCGGGCGAGGCCGAGATGATGATTGAATTTATTGAAGGCGAGCCACAATATCAAACTGTCCGCGCTGGGGATTTAGTCACAATCCCTAAAAAGGCATTTCATTCGACAATGAATAACGGTTGGGAACCAGTAAAGATTTTAGCCGTGTATTCGCCCGCCGGCGTTGAGAGCGGCATGCGGACATCAACTGACTTTAAGAGATTGCCAGCGGGGGTCGTACCCGCTCGTCGACCATCACCGTGCTAGCCTCAACACTATAAGTCTGGCGCTTTTATACAAGAGCTTGCTCAACATTAAAAGTGCTATGACTCCTACTAAGCGTCGAATCCCTCGCCTCGCGATAAGCCTTTGGCGATAAGCCAATTTTCTTTTTAAACGCTGTCGCAAAATGGCTTTG
>CALQNE010000158.1 GCA_943331855.1 Bordetella parapertussis | reverse complement strand
CTTCGGTCAGGTTCCAGATGGGCTTTTCAGCCCAGACACGAAGCATGTACTCAAACTTGCGGGCAGGGATGCGCACATGCTCGAACAAGTATTGTTTAACCGCTTGTTTTGACCAACCGCCTTGCGCAATCGCCTCAGCCAAAATCGGACTGAGCAAGATCAGTGGGCGCAGCGTTCCGTAGGCCCCGCCAACCGTGAAGGTGATCTGCCAGGAGTGTTGGCGGATCACCGCATCCGCAATAATCGGCATGATCTCTTCGGGTGTGCTGCCTGAGACCGAGGCAATCAGATTACCTCCGGTGTAGCGCGCAATAGTGACGGTATTCTCGCTGGCTTGAAAACCCATTTCGACGCTGGTTGGACTCCAGCCAATGTTGCGTAGTACCTCTTCGTTCTCAGCGGCGACTACGCGCCAAGTATTGCCAAAGGTGGCTTTATCGTTTTTATGCAATAAAAAGCCTGCGACATTACGAAGATACAAACGCCAAAATCGACCAACCGAGGTGTTAGGCTGAAAGCCATCGCGCAAGACATTTTCTCGGTAATTAAACCCTAACTGCTGAACGATCGGGCCATTCAAAATGATCAGGGTCTCGCCGCCTGGGGTATTGCCACTATGTTCGACGCCGTAGGCGGGGTCTGCCATGGCTTGCACCAAGGCAACCAAGATCGGCATATATTCAGGACGGCATCCTGCCATCACGCCATTGACAGCAATGCTCCAAATCGTGGCGGCTCGGTTGTCCGGTAACAAAACGCCCAAGACCTCGTCAGGCTTTTTATCGGTATAGCGCAAAAATGCTTCAACTTTCGCACGCGTTGGCGGAACGATAGGCAGTCCATCACTCCACTCTTTCTCAAGAAAAAGTTGATTGACTGCATCAAAACCACCCGAAAATACGATGTCCTGAGCCTGAGGCTCAGACGTGGTCTGACCGGTTCCACTGGCATCCATCAGGTTCTTAATCACCTCAGCCGTAGTGACTTCTAATATATTGCGACGCAACATGGTGGGGCTCTGTGCCCCTGGGTGTCCTGGTACGAGGGCAACCGGCATACTGGGCAAGCCCAAGCCGATCGACGAAGCTGCCGCGAGCTGTAGAAAGCCCTGGCTGACCAATGAAGAGCTGGGTACACCCGCTTCCTCACATACCGCACTCGCCCGCAACACGGCGGGCGTGCAGCTGCCTCAGCAGCCCATCCCTGAGATGACGGCATCCGCCTTCAACTCTTTGAGTCGTTTAGGTAAATCGGCCAAAATCTGACGCTCATCGGCGCCATGCGTATTACCGAACACGCTCCAATGTATGAAATTAACATTTGGAAACTTTGCTTTCAAACCCTCTTCTAAGGCGTCAAACACTTGATCGCCTTTGAATAAGTAATCCCAAAGCTGAACAATCGTTTTGCCATTCAAGGTATCAAGGCGTTTTGCGAGCGATTTTCCCTGGACTTGCATTGGGCTGCGCGGCCACAGTACTTCGTAGTGCCCATCGTTCGATTGATTTTGCATGTGAAGCCTCCGGTTATTTTGACGATGCTCAGCCGGGCGAGTCTGCGACCTGAGCGTTGAGCAAGGTTTTATAACCCAAGCATAGGGCAGAGCAGGGCGTAGTGCAACTCGAGTCTCGCTATCAGCTAAGATAGGAATAATTGGATAAGGAGAGTAGGGTGAGCAACGAATTGAGTACTGCACAGCAAGCCGAAGACGCACGCATGATTGTCGACTTGGTCGCCAAGTTTGTTGATCAAGAATTGATGCCGCTTGAAGCCGCTGTTTTGGCACGCGATATTAAAGGTGAATACCTCAGATTACTGCCCGACGAAGAGGCTGCCTTATACAAAAAATGTAAAGCATTAGGGCTCTGGGCGTTAGATGGCCCAGAAGAACTTGGTGGCGCCAATCTGCCTGCAACAACCTGGATGGCCTTGAACGAAGAGCTTGGGCGCACGGTGACACCTTTTGTGTTCCCGCCTGACTCGCCCAATATGCATATGCTGTTGGCAGTTGGTACGCCTGAGCAAAAAAAGAAATATCTTGAGCCCTATGCTGCAGGAATCGCTAAGTCTGCCATCGCGATTTCAGAACCGAACGCGGGAGGTGATCCATCAGGCATGATCACGCGTGCAGAAAAAGTCGGTGACGAGTGGGTGATCAATGGTCGAAAAATCTGGGTCAGTAAAGTACCTGCCGCTGATTTTGTGATTGTGATGGCACGTGTCGGTAGTGGTAAACGTCACGAAGGGATTACAGCCTTTATTGTTGAAAAAGATACGCCAGGTTTTGAAATTTTGCGTGAAATTCCAATGCTTGCCGGACACCGTACTTACGAACTTGTTTTTGAAGATTGCCGTATCCCAGCTGAAAATATCTTGGGTGAAATTGGTGCTGGCTTCGCGCCTATGCAGCTGCGTTTGGTAGTGCGTCGCCTACAAATCGGCACGTGGTGCATCGGAATGTGCCGTCGTGCAATCGAGATGATGTGCTCGCATGCAAAGCAGCGCACCACGTTTGGTGCACTGTTGGCAGATCGCCAGGCGATTCAGTTCTGGATTGCGGATGCCGCCATGAAAATGCACGCCTGTCGTTTAATGGTGCAAGATGCTGCGCGTAAACAAGAACAAGGTATTGATGTTCGCACCGAAGCGTCGATGATTAAAGTCTATGCCACTGAAATGGCCGCTGAAGTTCTTGATCGTGCGATGCAAACATTTGGTGCGATGGGTGTGACCAAAGAGCTACCCTTGCAATTAATGGCGCAACGTGTTCGGGTGATGCGTGTGTATGAAGGCCCGTCCGAAGTACATCGCATGTCGATCGCAAAAAAAATACTGAAAGAAACACGCTAAGCGTTCTTGCTTTTTATTCAACACATTGCAGCGTCAGCTCAGGCCTTCGGGCATGAGCTGTATGTATTTCGGAGACTGATAAATCATGGCCAATACATCGCCAAAAACCGCACGGGCGAACACGCCTCTTGCAGGCATTACCGTCATTGATCTGACTCAAATTTATCAAGGTCCTTATGCAACCTTTTTAATGGCAAAAGCCGGAGCAGACGTTATAAAGATTGAGCCATTAAATGGTGAGCCATCGCGCATACGCGCCAAGGTCAGTGGCGGTGCCTCCTTGCCCATGGCAATGTTAAATACGAATAAGCGCGGCATTACGTTGAATTTAAAGACTGAAAAAGGTCGAGAACTATTTAAAAAGATGGTTGCACGCGCCGATATCGTTGTTGAAAATTTTGCACCGGGCGTGATGGACCGTTTAGGCGTGGGTTGGTCGGTATTGCACGAAATCAACCCTCGTTTAATTTACGGTTCAGGAACAGGGTATGGCTTATCTGGGCCTGATCGCGATAACCTGGCGATGGATGTAACGATTCAAGCGGCGTCAGGCATCATGAGCGTGACTGGCACACCGGATGGCCCACCGTTGCGTGCAGGCGCTTCTATCGTCGATTTTTTGAGTGGTGTTCACTTATACGCAGGCATCATGACGGCGTTGTACGAACGTTCGCAAACAGGTGAGGGGCGTTTAGTCGAAGTATCGATGCAAGAGACTGCCTATCCAACACTTGCGTCCAATATGGGTATTACACACAAGTCTGTTGGCGTGGTTCCGCCACGCGTGGGCAATCGACATGGTGGTCTGGCACTAGCGCCCTATAACGTTTACCCAGCAAAAGATGGATACATTGCGGTGGTGTGCGTGACTGAACCGCATTGGCTCAATATGCTGGCAGCAATGAATCGCGAAGATTTGCGCTCGGATCCCAGATTTGCAACAAACAAACTTCGAGTTGAAAACATTTCAGAGACCGACGCTGAAATTACTAAGTGGACCGAGAGCCTACCGCGTGCAGAGCTGTTTGCACTGAGTAAAAAACATGGTTTTCCGGCGGCGCCTGTGCGCGATTTGCTTGAGGTGATGAACGATCGACATATGCACGAGCGCGGGATGCTCGAATGGTTTGACGACAAAGATCTTGGACGGGTCGTGTTGCCCCATACCCCTTTATTTATTCATGGCACAGATCGGGTTAAAACGGTGGCGAGTCCTGATTTAGGGCAACATAATCAGGCGGTTTATTCTGAATGGTTTGGTCTCACAGATGCGGATCTCGAGGCCTTACGTCAAGAAGGTGTGATCTAGTCGAGGAGGGCACCCAAAGTGAAAAATATTCTTCACGGATTTTTCGTGTGTATTAGTCTGCTGCTGAGTGCAGCTAGCGCGCAAACGAATGATTTTCCAACGCGTTCGATAAAAATTATTGTGCCCTTTTCGACGGGCAGTGGTGCCGATCACGCTTCGCGCTTCTTTGGAGAGTTACTGTCTAAAACCTTTGGTCAAAATGTTTTAGTCGAGAACAGAACCGGAGCCGCAGGGATGTTGGCAATGAATACAGTCAAGGCAGCGCCTGCTGACGGCTATACGATGTTGATGGGTAGTAATTCGCTGATGGCTGTGAACCCCATCATGCTTAAAGAACTTTCGTACGATGCGGTCAAAGATTTTAAGCCAGTGGGTGGTTTAACGCGTGGCGTGAATGCTATTGTGGTTTCGAAAGACTCAAAATATAAATCACTTACAGAGCTGCTGGCACAGGCGAAAACCTCACCGGTGCCGCTAAACGGAGGCACGTACGCGTTAGGCTATCAATTGTCTCTTGCCTGGTTAGCCAATGTTGCGGGCGTTAAGTTTGAAAATATTTCGTACAAAGGTGCGGGCGAAATCATGGTGAGCCTACTCGGCAACCAGCTCGATTTCGGCATTGTGAGTTTCAATGGTGCGGTACCGCTTTTAAAGTCAGGTCGATTTAGAGCACTGGCCCTGTCGTCTGAGCAACGTCATCCTGATTTTCCTGAGGTGCCGACTGTCGCAGAAAGTGGATTTCCAGAGTTTACGAATTACACCTGGACTTCGTTTTATGTTCGTAGCGATACCCCAAAGCTTGTTACCGATAAATTAGAACAGGCATTGCAAGCGATCTTGGCAGCACCTGTTGCGAAAGAATATGCAGATCAAATGCTCGTTGAGTTGATGCCCTATGACGCGGCGCAGATGCGACGATATCAACTTGAAGAAATTGCGCGTTTCGCGAAAATTGCGAAAGAAGCAGGTTTGCAACCACAGTAAGTATTGTATAAATTAGTATGCTCGTGAATGCGCTGTCTGATGACCATTGTTTTAAAAATAAAAAATAATTCGGAGACGTGATGACAAACTTTTTACGTACGTTACCCCTTGTATTTAGCGCATGCCTGTTGGGTCTGGCAATGAGTCCTGCCAGCGCCCAAGATTTTCCAAATAAATCCGTGACGATCATCGTTCCGTATGGTCCGGGTAGCGGCAACGATTTGATTGCTCGTGAGCTTAGTCAAAAACTGACTGAGCAGATGAAAGTCACCTTCATCGTTGAAAATAAAGCGGGTGCAACCGGCAACATTGCGATGGATTACGTGGCGCAAGCCAAGCCGGATGGCTATACCGTTATTTTGACCAGCACCAGCAGCATCATCTATCAAGTCTCCAATACGATTCGTACCAATATGGAGAAGGATTTCACGCCCATCGCCTTTGTTGCCGGGCTACCGTATGTACTTTCGGTTCCGCCAAGCGTGCCTGCAAAAACGCTCAAAGAGTTGGCCGCCTTAGCCAAAGCCAAGCCTGGCGAAATGAACTACAACGGCCCGGCTGGAAGTATGTCGGCTTTTCTTGGCTCGATGTTTAAAGCGAGTGCAGGGGTCGACATGGTGATGATCCCGTACAAAGCGACTTCAGATGCACAGGTTGATGTATTGGCAGGTCGTATTCAATTGTGGATTACGACCTCAGCTTCGGCGTTACCCTTGGCAAAAGGTGGCAAGGTTAATGTTTTAGCCGTCACGGGCGAAAAGCGTTTAAGTGCGCTGCCTGATGTTCCGACTGCGCTTGAGTCAGGGTTTCCAACCATGACCCCTGACATCACATTCTTTTTGCTGGGCCCAGCGGGAATCCCTAAAGAGATTGTCACTAAACTTAACCAGAGTGTGACGGAAGTATTGAACACACAATTTATGCGAGACCGCTTGGGTAATCTTGCAACCTCTGTCAAAACGGGTAGCCCTGAAGAGGTGCGCAATCACATCGTGACTGAAACCGCCCGCTGGCAAGCTGCAGTTAAGAACGACACACTTTCAAAATAGGATTACAAAATGACGGATGCAGTGACCTACGAGCAGGACGGCGGTGTTGTGACCTTGACTCTGAATGAGCCAGATACACGCAACGCTTTATCCGATGCCATTATTGATGCCATCGTTGCCCATGTGGCAAGAATCAATGCCGACTTGTCGGTGGGTTGTGTCATTTTGACTGGCGCTGGTGAGGGGTTTTCATCAGGCGGAAACGTTAAAAAAATGAAAGACCGTGCCACTGTCAGCAAGCCCATGACCCCAACCGAAGTTCGTCGGTATTACCACCAAGGGATTCAGCGCATTCCGTTGGCGTTATACGGCCTTGAGGCACCGTCAATCGCGGCGGTTAACGGCGCGGCGATTGGTGCGGGGCTGGATCTGGCAACGATGTGCGATATTCGCATCGCAGCGCGTAGTGCCAAGTTCGGCGAAAGCTTCTTAAGGGTTGGATTGTTATCCGGTGACGGCGGCGCCTGGTTTTTGCCGCGGGCGGTCGGCTTATCAAAAGCCTATGAAATGACGTTTACCGGGGATTTTATTGACGGTGAAGAGGCGGCCAAGATTGGATTGGTGTCTAAGGTCGTGGATGATGCCGAGCTGATGAACGAGGCCAGAAAGTTGGCGCAACGCATTGCGGCACACCCAGTACAGTCTTCACGCGCGAGCAAACGGCTGATTCGTGATTCACAGCATGTGCCTTTGCATACCTCGTTAGACATGGCTGCGGCCAATCAAGCCTTGGTGCAAACGACACAAGACTATAAAGAAGCGATCCTGGCGTTCTCTGAAAAACGTAAGCCCAAGTTCACGGGCGACTGAGCTTGAACCGGCTTGCACAGCGGTTTATCTGATCGTTGAGCTGTGGGGTAAAAGAGCATTTTTTCTTGCGTTGTCTAGGGAGAGTGCTCTTTTTGACCATTAGGATAATACGCATAATGTATATTATGTAAAGTAATGTTTCTAGATGTAACAAGCTCTTGCCACTAGGCTTGTCGGCCGAACCTATCCACCTAAGTTCCCCCCGAATACCACTTGCACCGCAGCCCGCCAACTGGATAATGGCGAGGCTTGTTTGACCTGTTTAACTGGATTGTTGCGATGAAGATTTGTATTTATGGTGCGGGTGCAGTCGGTGGGCATTTGGCAGCGCGGTTAATCGCGGCTGGCCATGACGAGATCTCTGTGGTGGCACGTGGCGCCCAGTTGCGCGCGATTCAACAAAATGGGCTGAAAGTATTTCGAGGCGACGAAATCTTTACCGGACGTCCTGCCGCAGCGACGGATGACCCCTCTACCTTGCCCCCGCAAGATATCGTACTCGTGACCCTGAAGGCCCAAGCATTGCCGGCGGCGGCTGCGCCTATCGAGCGCTTGCTGGCCAAGGAAGGTGTGGCCGCATTTGCTATGAATGGCATCCCTTGGTGGTGGAATAAAGGCACCACGAACCCGCAGACTCACCTTGAGTGCGTGGATCCGGGTGGCGAGCTCTGGAATCGTCTGAAAGATCGTTCACTCGGTGGTGTGATCTATTCGCCCAATGAAGTCATTGAGCCCGGCGTCATTAAGACCGCACTGGGCGACCGCTGGGTCTTTGGTGAGCCGGATAATGCACCCTCTTCTCGCGTCGATCGCATCGTTCAAGCACTACAAGCTGCTGGGATCAATGGGGTGGCAGCGACCGACATTCGTTACGACATCTGGCATAAGTTGTTAATTAATTGCGGCCTCAATCCGGTCGCTGCGTTAACTCGGCTACCGACGGCAAAAATGACCGCAAGCCCAGAGGTTCGCGCAGAGCGTTGCAAGGTGATGCTCGAGGTCTTAGAGGTTGCGTT
>CALQNE010000157.1 GCA_943331855.1 Bordetella parapertussis | reverse complement strand
GTGTTGCGTAAGATCACACGCGCCACGGCCTCGGCGGGTGCGCTGCGACGAATCGTCTCGCCAATTTTTGGCATCAAAATAAAATTGATTTCGCCGGCTTCTGTCTTTTTATCGCCGCGCATCAATTGCATCCAATGCTCAACGCCGCCAAGGCGTGGCCCAAGCACCGGGCAGCCAATCGCGCGCACTAATGCACGCACGCGTTGAACATCGCTTTGCGAAAAGCCGAATAGCTCAGCTGACAAATCGGCCGCCATGATCAAACCGCAACCAACGGCCTCGCCATGCAACCACTCGCCATACCCCAGGCCCGCCTCAATCGCATGACCAAACGTGTGGCCTAAATTCAAAATCGCGCGCAAGCCGGTTTCGCGTTCGTCTTTTGAAACCACCCAGGCTTTAAATTCGCATGAGCGACGAATCGCCAGGGCAAGCAGCTCAGGATCGCGCGAGCGCAAGCCACCAACATTTTTTTCGCACCACTCAAAAAATTCTGGGTCAAGGATCAAGCCGTACTTAATCACTTCGGCCAAGCCTGCAGACATTTCACGATCAGGCAAGGTGTTGAGCACACTGGTATCGATCTCAACAGCAATTGGCTGATAAAAAGCGCCAATCATGTTTTTGCCTAACGGATGATTCACCGCTGTTTTGCCGCCCACCGAAGAATCCACTTGCGATAAAAGCGTGGTGGGCACCTGTACAAAGCGCACGCCCCGCTGATACACCGCGGCAGCAAACCCGGCCATGTCGCCAATCACGCCACCCCCTAACGCCACAATCACGGTGCGTCGATCAAGTTGCGCGCCTAACATGGCATCAAAAATGACATTGAGCGTTTCTAAGCTTTTGTAGGCCTCGCCATCCGGCAACAACACGGGCACTACGCGCTTGCCAGTTTGCGCAAGCACCTGGGTGACACGTTCGCCCATCAGTGCCTGTATGCCTGGATTCGTAATTAAAACAATCGAGGTCGCATCTGCGGGGATCGTTTGCGCAAGAGCCTCAAGACGCCCGGGCGCAATGCGAATTGGATAATGCCCGCCTGGGGTCGCGACATCTACGGTGTGCATGGTTTGTTCTCTGGTGGATGACTCGCAGTGAAATCTGCCCGCATGCTCTCTGAAGAGTTTTCGGGATGACGCTGCGCCTGTTGGTCAATTGTTTTATCGATCTGCTTGAGGCGTTCAATCAACTGTGTGACTAATTGTGGCACCGAAATTGAACCGGTATCGACCACAATATCGGCCACTTCCCGGTATAACGGTTCGCGCAGTTCAAGCAAGCTGCGCAGGGTCCCCCGCGGGTCGGCCGTCGCCAGTAACGGACGATTACGGTCACGACTGGTGCGTCGATACAGTTCGTCAACGCTTGCTCTGAGGTACACCACCACGCCTCGCGTGCGTAAGGCCTGTCGGTTTTCAGGCGCGAGCACAGCACCGCCTCCGGTCGCCATGACTAAACCCGGTCGTAGCGAACAATCGTCTAATACTTGGCACTCGCGCTTACGAAAACCGCTTTCGCCTTCAATCTCGAAAATGGTCGGAATCCGCACGCCACAACGGGCTTCAAGCTCGTGGTCTAAATCCAGAAATTCGCGATGCAATACTTTCGCCAGGCTTTTACCGATCGTCGTTTTGCCCGCACCCATCATGCCAACCAAAAAGACCGGCGAATTGTTGGCCCACGCGCTGTTGGGCACCGGCAAGATTTGAGCCGGAGCGGTAGGCGTGGCGTCGCCTAAAGCAGGCGACTGGGGGGGCAACACGTTATTCATCACATGATTATCCCATTGACTGCCACACACCCCAAACTGAAACGGGCAAAACCCCTCAAAACCATTAAAATGGGAAGTAATGAGCAAATCTACTTATCAGCGCGACGACGACGAACCCGACGAGCCAAAGCGGCGCGGCTCCCGGATCATTGGGTTTTTTTTAAAACTCGCCATTCTGTCGGCGGGTTTAGCCCTGTGCGGCGCCTTGCTGTTTGGCATGGCGCTGGCGCTGGCCTGGCCCAACGTCCCCGAGCTCACCGCCATGACCGACTATCGTCCGCGGGTCCCGTTGCGTATTTTTACCGCCGATAACGTGATGATCGGCGAGTTCGGCGAAGAGCGCCGTAACGTCCTGCGCTTTAACGAGATCCCCGACGTCATGAAATCAGCCGTTTTATCAGCTGAAGACGATCGGTTTTACCAACATGGCGGGGTTGACTGGTTTGGGGTCGTGCGTGCCGGCCTCACAAATCTGATTTCGATGCAAAAATCGCAGGGCGCCAGCACGATCACCATGCAGGTGGCACGTAATTTTTACCTCTCGTCTGAAAAAACCTACTCACGCAAGTTTTACGAGCTTTTGCTGACCTTCAAAATTGAGGCCAGCCTCAGTAAAGACCAAATTCTAGAGCTCTACCTGAATCAGATTTACCTGGGCAATCGCGCGTACGGGTTTGCGGCAGCCTCGCGCACGTATCTGGGTAAATCGATCTCTGAAATCACCCCGGCCGATGCCGCATTACTCGCGGGCATCCCCAAAGCGCCATCGCGCTTTAACCCAATTGCCAATAAACCGAGAGCGGTGATACGTCAACGCTATGTGCTGGGCCGCATGCACTCTCTGGGCTATCTCACCGATGCCGAGTACAAAAAAGCGCTCGACCAGCCTGTCATCATCAAGTCGGCCGAAGGCACGCCTGCCGGTGGCTTTTCGATTCACGGTGAATATGTCTCTGAGCTTGCGCGCCAGCTCATGATCAGCGTGTACCCCGAAAACGTGTACTCGCGCGGCTTGAATGTCTACACCACGATCCAGTCCAAAGATCAGCAATGGGCCTATGAGTCGCTGCGCGAGGGCGTGCTGGATTACACCCGTCGCGCACCCTTTCCGGGGCCTGAGGCACAATTGACCATGCCTGCGGGCATTGAAAACAACCCAGCCAAGCTCGATGAGTTTTTAGATGGCGTGTTCGACAAATACCCGGACCGCACCGAAATGCTGATCGGGGTGGTGCTCTCGGCTAAGCCCGACGAAGTCAGGGTCGCGCGCAGCTCAACCGATATCGTCACCATCAAAGACAAAAGGGCGCTGAGCGTAATCGCACGTGCCTTAAACCCCAAAGCCCCCAACGAGTTGCGCTTACAACGAGGCTCGGTCGTTTATCTGCACAAAAACCCTGACTACGTCGAAATCTTAAACCTGCCCACAGTGCAATCCGCCTTTATTTCAATGATTCCGCAAGATGGTGCCATTCGCGCCATGGTGGGTGGTTTTGACTTCTATCACGGTAACTTTAATCGGGTCACTCAGGCTTGGCGTCAGCCTGGCTCGTCGTTCAAGCCGTTTATTTATGCCGCCGCACTCGAGCGCGGTTTAACGCCTGGCACGGTGATTTCGGATCAGCCCTTTGAGTTAACCGCCGAACAAACGGGCTCTAAGGCCTGGGCGCCCAAAAACTATGGCGGGCAATACGACGATAAGCTCACCATGCGCGAGGCCATCGCCCGTTCTAAAAACATGGTGTCTATTCGGATCTTGCAATCCATCGGGCCCAAGTACGCGCAAGAATATATTGCCCGTTTCGGTTTCGATAAGGCTCGGCATCCCGCTTATTTACCGATGGCATTGGGTTCGGGCGCCGTCACCCCGATGCAATTGGCCACAGGATTCTCGGTTTTTGCAAATGGCGGATACCGCGTGACGCCTTTTTTAATTAGTCGGGTCACAGATGCGAACGGTCAGGTCATCATGCAGGCCAAACCCACCGTGGCCGGTGACTCAGCGGCCCGCGCCATCGACGCGCGAACCGCCTATGTGATGGACGACCTGCTGCGCGGGGTCGCGACATCAGGGACGGCAGCCCGCTCTCGACAAGTCATTAAGCGGGGCGATCTTGCCGGCAAAACAGGTACCACCAACGACTCTGTCGATGCCTGGTTTGCGGGCTACACCCCTCAATTAGTTGGCGTTGCCTGGATGGGCTACGATCAGCCCAAATCACTGGGTTCGCGCGAAACCGGCGGGGGCGCTTCGCTACCGGTTTGGCTAGGCTATATGCAAAACGCGCTCAAAGCGTTTCCGGAACAAAAGCGCCTACCCCCACCCGAAGGCCTGATTATCGAAGGCGACAACATGTATTTCAGCGAATTTCCGCCTGGGCAAGCCATCATGAAGCTAGGCACGGCTGAAAAGAACGACTCTTTGGGTGACTTTTTGAACAATATGGGCGGCGGCAGTCGCCCGAATCCGGCGATCGCTAACTAAAATACGACGTTCAGAGGCCTGCCGGTTGCCTCTGAACAAACCTGAGATAAAGTATCGTGCAGGTCGGCGCCACCACGGGTATCTTTCCAGTGTTGGCCGTCAAAGCGATAATGGAAGCCTCCGCTTCTTGCGGCAAGCCACATTTCGTGCAGCGGTGCCTGACTATTGATCACGACCTGATGGCCGTTTTCAAAAATCAGATTTAAGACATTACCTTGGCGTTTAGTTTCAACATCAAGGTCGAGTTGATCAAACCAGTGGTCGGCTTGGGCTTCAATCGCATCTAACAATGCGGTCACCCGAGCATGAAATTCAGTATCGTTCATAATCCTTATCCTCACGTTTGACGGAGCGCGCAGTGATCAGCAAAACCGACAACCACCAAAGTGCTCGCATTGTAGCGATGCTGACACTTGCCATGTGGGTCGCAGGCTGTGGCTTTAAAGGCCCGCTGTATTTGCCCCCTAAGCCCGCCGAGATCAAACCCTACACGACGCCCTTCTCGATGTACGGGGTGATCCCAGACGAACAAGACATGGTGGTGCCGTTCTTTGACGAAGATCTCATGCTGATTCCTACACCCGTCGTCATTGAATAATCTGCTCGCCATTTTTACACTTTTCGCGCCGCGACCATTGACCGCATTGTGACCTAAATCACATGCCAAACCTTGAATACCCATAGCCACAACATGACCGCTCATTCTGCCTTGCCCACGGGGGCGCCGTTTTTTCACTATCAAGCCGGCCAACTACAGGCTGAGGGCGTCTCGCTGGCAGAGTTGGGCAAAGAGCTAGGCACCCCTTTATATGTGTATTCACGCGGCGCGCTCGCCTCGGCCTGGTCTGCCTATCAAGAGGCCTGCGTGGGGCGTGATGTTTTAGTCTGCTTTGGCATGAAAGCCAATTCAAACCTTGCCGTGCTGAAAGAGTTTGCGCGGCTGGGTAGTGGTTTTGACATCGTTTCGGGCGGTGAGCTGGCCCGCGTCCTGGCTGCCGGTGCGAACCCAGCCAAAGTCGTGTTTTCGGGCGTTGGCAAACAAGCCTGGGAAATGCAAGCGGCGCTTGAGGCAGGCGTTAAATGTTTTAACGTTGAATCGCTGCCTGAACTGACGCGCCTGTCCGAGGTCGCCACCGCATTGGGGCAAACCGCAGCGGTCTCGTTGCGGGTCAATCCTGATGTCGATGCAAAGACCCATCCGTATATTTCAACTGGTCTCAAAGAAAACAAGTTTGGCATCGCAATCGAAGAGGCGCTAAATGCTTACACGCAGGCAGCCTCGTTGCCTGGTATTGACGTCGTGGGTGTCGATTGTCACATCGGCTCGCAAATCACTGAAGTCGGTCCTTATCTTGATGCCTTAGACAAACTGTTGAAATTGATTGATGCGTTAAAAGTTGCGGGCATCACGTTAAAGCATTTAGATTTAGGCGGTGGACTCGGAATTCGTTATGACGACGAAACACCCTTAGCACCCAAGGTGTTGCTCGACAAAGTATTTGCTCAACTTCAGGCGCGCGGCTACGGGCACTTACAGCTCGTGCTCGAACCAGGTCGTTCACTCGTAGGCAATGCGGGTGTGTTGCTAACCACAGTCCAATATCTCAAACACACCGAGGCGCGTAACTTTGCAATTGTGGATGCCGCCATGAACGATCTCATGCGCCCTGCATTGTACGAAGCCTGGCACGGTGTATTGCCTGTTGCGCCACGCGCAACCTCAGCAACACTTTATGACGTCGTCGGCCCCGTCTGTGAAAGCGCCGACTGGCTCGCCCGCGGTCGACAACTCGCCTTGGCCGAAGGCGATGTGCTTGCAATTGAATCGGCGGGCGCCTATGGTTTTGTCATGGCCGGCAACTACAACAGCCGGCCACGTCCTGCAGAGGTCATGGTAGACGGCGAACAATTTCATGTCGTTCGCCAGCGTGAAACTTTCGCCGATTTGATTCGCGGCGAAAGCTATTTGCCGGATTAAATTCAAGCATGCTCAAACTGATTGCTTTAATACTCATACACAGTGTGATGAGTCTTGCTTGGGCCGCAGAGGTGGCCACAGTTAATCCAGAAACCCATTCTGGGGGGCTTGCCAAATTAAAAAATAATCACGTGTTTCAGGCAAGCAATAGTCCCGTTGCGCTCGAAGCTAAGGTCCTGACACCCGCCGACAAAGAAATTGCTGCGCTTGCAAATCAATTGATTGACGCCAACGCAACGACCTCTATTTTGCTCATCGAAAAGGGCAAACTAATTTTTGAAAAATACAAAGCACCGGCGACGTCAAGCAGCCCGTTATTTTCTCAATCAATGAGTAAAAGCCTGACTGCTTACACAATCGGGCACTTGCTTTGCGAAGGCAAAATTCAGTCGCTCGATGACCGCGCCGATACTTATGCCACAGCGCTTGCAGGCACCGTTTTGGGCGAGGCCAGCATTAAACACCTATTAACCATGAGTAGCGGAGCAAAGGATGGCATTACGTCTGGCCAAACTTATGTTGGTGAATGGACAGATATTGCGTACAAAGGCGTTTCAACCCTCGATGTCATTAAAAAATACGGCCAGCGTGACACCACTCTTTTTGGAAATCCGTTGCCGGGTGGCACAGAATTTAGATACAAAGCTCTGGACACGTATGCGTTAGAGCACGTGGCCGATCGTGCTGCTGGATTTCTCAAGACATTTGAGCGCGCGATCTGGCCACAAGCGCGCACTGAAAGTAAAGGGTACTGGTTAACGGACAGCAGTCAACACGCACAGGCTGCCTCTGGCGTAAGCGCCACGGGACGTGACTGGGCAAGATTAGCCATGCAGTCACTTAAAGACCTTAAGCATGGCAGTCCCTGTATGCAAAAATTTATGCAAGAAGCCACCACGAGCCAGCTACCAAACTCGGCGCGTCGCGTCGGCAAAGCGTTTAAAGGCTATGGCTACCAAACCTGGATCGCTGATTTCGGTAGAAAACCTAGCTACTGGTGGATCGGCTACGGCGGGCAACGCGTCGGCATTGAGCCCGAGTCTGAAAAAATTATTGTTCTAACCAGCCACCGAGAAGACTATATGGACTCGGTATATAAGTTATTTACCGCCTGGCAGAATAGCAACTAATCATTCTGTTCAAGCGTGTGCCTCATACTGTCGGTTTAAGTAGCCCGTTAAAAAAACTCTCGGTGTTGACTGCCAGCGTTTCAAGGTGATAGCCGCCTTCTTGTACCACCACTGTTGGTAGTTTCAGGTCAGCGATTAAACCACCCAACTTGCCAAACCCTTCGGTCGTCACAGCGACCTTTGATTGCGGATCATCTTTATACACATCAAAGCCCAACGCCAAGACGAGCGCATCGGGCTTAAACGCCTTGAGTGCCAAGAGCGCTTTTTCGACCTGTTTAAAAAACACCGCCTCACTTGAACCATGGGGCATCGGTAAATTCAAGTTATAGCCCTGCCCATGTGCCGCACCTTGCTCATCATCAAAGCCCGCAGTCGCAGGATAAAAATTCATCGGATCGCCGTGTACTGAGATATAAAAAACATCTTCGCGCTCATAAAAAATTTCTTGTACGCCTTGCCCATGATGCACGTCTGTATCTAGGATCACCACGCGTTGATGTTTTGAGCGCAACACTTGCGCTGCGATCGCCGCGTTATTCAGATAGCAAAAGCCACCTGCGGCATCTTTACGCGTGTGATGCCCAGGCGGACGACACAAGGCATACGCTTGTTGATCACCTGCTAGCACCGCATTCGCTGCCGACAC
>CALQNE010000156.1 GCA_943331855.1 Bordetella parapertussis | reverse complement strand
TGCAAATGGCGAGCTTCAAACGCTAGCGGCAGAGGGTTTTCGAATCACCTTAGAAGATCAGGCGCCAGAGCTTGCAAAGATCTTGCGCCAATTTTTAGAACCGAGCTGATTAGTTTGCTTTAACGTCCATGTCTTTCAGAATTGCAGCCCATTTGACGGCTTCGGCCTGAATGAATCGTGCAAACTCTGGCGGTGTAGAAGGTCTAGGATCCATTCCCTGTGCAATCAGACGGCCTTTAAATTCAGGGTCGTTAACGGTTTGTACCAAGGCGTCGCTGAGTTTCTTTTGTACGCTGGGCGGTAGGTTTGCCGGCGCCACTAGCCCGTACCAGGTTGACATGTCGTAGCCCGGTACGCCCGCTTCTGCAATGGTCGGGATATTGGGTGCCGCGTTTGAGCGCGTGCTGGTGGTCACCCCGAGGGCACGAAGTTGACCCTGTTCAGCTAAGGCCAAACCCGATGGCAAATTTGGAAAAGCGAGATCGACTGTTCCCGATAAAAGGTGTGGCATCAGACTGCCCGCACCTTTGTAGGGGATATGAACCATGTCCACGCCTGAGAGTTGTTTAAATAATTCGCCAGATAGATGTAAGGACGAACCAATGCCAGAAGAGGCAAAGTTAATTTTTCCTGGATTGGCTTTGCCGTAGTCGATCAATTCTTGAAGAGTCTTAAATTTCGAGTTGCCTGGAACAACTAAGACGTTTGGTCCGGCTAATACTTGACCAATGGGTGTGAAATCTTTGATGGGATCGTATTTGGCATCTTTGTACATGATCGGATTGGTGACGTGCCCAATCGAGGTGTAGAAAATTGTGTAGCCGTCTGGCGGCGCACGACGAACGGCGTCTGTGGCCAAGTTGCCATTGGCGCCAGGCTTGTTGTCTACGATGACTGATTGCCCTAAAAGTTTGCTGAAGGCATTTGCCAATTGCCTGCCAACGGTGTCGGTTGATCCGCCAGGCGTGAACCCAATGATGATTTTGATTGGTTGATTCGGATAATCGCTTGTTTGGGCAAGCGAGGTATTGCTCAAGACTGATGCGCCGATTAAGAAGGTAGCGCAGGCAAGTTTTTGAAATCTGTCAATCACGTTTTTATCTCCGGTACTGCAGTTTGTTGCAAGGTATCTTAGGAAAGGCTAGGCGGGATCAAACCAGTTAAACACATTGAGACCCCCATCTACGACTAATTCTGTTCCGGTAACATATCTAGAATAGCGATCAATCATTAGGGTTAAACCCATTGCAGCAACTTCTTGCGCCGTACCAAGTCTTTGCATCGGAATTTTAAGTGCTAGATCACCGGCCGGTTTGAAGCCGCCCGCAGCAATGGCGCCCGGTGTCAACGCATTGATGCGGATGCCGTAGCGGGCCCAAGCTTTTGCCAGTTCTTTGACGAGCATCATCATGGCGGCTTTGCTCGTTGCATAGTGGGGTAGATTGCGCGGGGTATTTGCATGCAGGGATGTTAAATACACCATGCGTCCGGCGATTTTTTCTTCAATCATGTGCTCACCAACCAGACGCGCAAGTTCAAACCCAAATTTCACATTGACGTGATACATCGCATCCCAGACTTCACTGCTAACGGTTCTCCAGGTGTCGGTCTCGCGTCTGGGTGGTGATGCGGAGTGCACGACCATGTGTATCGAACCTAAGGCTTGGCGAGCCTGCTCGTAGACTTGTTGTGCCGCGTCAGATTTTGACAGGTCGATGGCAGCACCTTGTGCCTGATGACCGAGCGTTTGTAACTCGGCGAGACAACTATTTAAATGTTCTGAATTGATATCGATTAAAAATAAGGCGGCCCCCTCTGAAGCCAATTCAAATGCTAGCGCTTTGCCGATGCCGTTCCCGGCACCGGTGATGATGGCGTTCTCGCCGCTGAGGTAGGGGCTTTTGAGTTTCATGAGAGATCCGTTGATTTGATGTCTAGGCGCGAAGCATGGGTGAGTAGCAGTGATTCAGCAATATACCTAGATTCTGGCAGGTGCTAGTGCGTCTTGTTTTTAAGAGAAATGCAGACAATCTGGCTTTACGGTTAAAAGGCCTTGATTCAAGCTGCATCTGCCCGTATAAACACAACATAGAAGCCGCAGCGCTTTGTGCGTTGCACAACCGAGGAGCCACAGTGAAAAATAATACATTGATTCGTGGGATGCAGTTATTTTTGATTGTGTTGGCCGGTATCTTTAGTTCAGTAACATTGGCCCAACAGGTGTGGCCGTCAAAGCCGGTTCGAGTGATTGTTCCCTTTGCCGCCGGTGGGGCAACAGACCAAGTGGCGCGCTTAATTAGTATTCACTTAAGCACGCAATTGGGTGTGCCGGTTGTAGTAGAAAATAAACCGGGCGCCAACGGTGCAATCGGCGCAGATCTCGTGGCCAAGTCGACCGCAGATGGCTACACCTTGTTGCATAGCACTTCGTCACTTGCATTTTCCGTGGCGTTCAAGCTTTCCGTTTCCTATGATTTAACAAAAGATCTTGTCCCGGTATCTTTGGCCGTCAATCAACCTTTACTGATCATGGCGAGCCTTCAATCCGGCGTGACCAATCAGCAAACCCTGCGTCAATTCATCAAAGGCAAAGAGCAAAAACTTAACTACGGTTCAGCTGGGACCGGTAATCTGACCCATTTGGCGATGTATGTCGTACTGCAAGGAATTGGTGTTGAAGCGGTTCATATTCCCTACAAGGGTGGGGCAGGGGCGTTTCCAGACTTCATTGCGGGGCGCCTTGATCTGTTTGCTGACCCTATCAATTCTGCCTACCCCTATGTTCGAGATAAACGCGTGACAGCGCTTGCTGTAACAAGTGAAAAACGCTCTTCGCTTCTTCCGGATATCCCGACCGTCTCTGAATCCTTCGTACCAGGATTTTCGATGGGGGCATGGCAGGCCTTGTTTGCGCCCGCTAACACACCGACTGATGTTGTTGACAAGATAAGCAAAGCCTATCGCAACGCACTCAACGACTCAGAAATTAAAGCCAGACTCGCAACGCAGGGTGCCGAAGCAATCGGCTCAACGCCTGATGAGCTGAAGGCTTTTCTGAATCTTGAAATCAATCGTTGGGAAAAACTTGTTCAAAGTTCTGGAATAAAAATTGATTAGTAAGTTGGGCCTGATCATAAACCTAGCGTTTTGACGAGTTCGCCCCATTTTTTACTTTCAGCTTGAATGAACGCGCTAAATTCCTTTGAATTGAGTGGCGATACCTCCGATCCAGTTGCAGCAATCTTGTCTTTGATTTTTTGCATTTCAAGAATTTTGCTTAACTCAGCTGCCAATTTATGAATGATTTGAGCGTTTGTTCCAGCGGGGGCTAACAAGCCGTACCAAACCGAGGCTTCATAATCAGGTATGTTCAGTGCCTCTGCAAACGTGGGTATGTTTGGAAATTCAGCTGAGCGCTGGCGCGTTCCGATCGCTAAGGCGTTCATGCGTCCAGCAAGAATTTGTTGGCCTGCGGCTGGTATGACAGGCAGATAGAATGACACTTGCCCACTGATGACATCTGTTAGCGCTTGCGAGCCTGTTTTATAAGGGACTTCGGTAACCTCGATTCCAGTTTGTCTTGCGAATAATTCAACCTCAAGATGACTGCCCGTTCCTTTTCCAGATGTTGCATAGTTCAATTTCCCTGGATTTTTTTTTGCTTCACGGATGAGTTCGCCAAGCGTTTGAAAAGGCATCTGGGGGCCGACGACAAGTACGAGAGGCAATATTGCCACGCGCATGATTGGTGCAAAGTCCTTGATCGGATCGTACTGAGGCTTGGCTTCCATGTGTGCGCTTACCGTGACGGTGGTGGGCGCTAGAAGCAGTGTATGTCCATCAGAAGCTGCTCTGGCTGCTGCGACGGTCCCTTTCGCGCCACCTGCACCAGCGATGTTCTCGATTACGACGGGCGTGTTCAAATTAATGGCGAGTTGTTCACCTAAGATACGGGCAATGGTGTCGGCCCCACTACCGACTGCATAGGCCACAATGACTTTGATCGAACGCGTAGGGTAATCGTCCGCGAGCACCGTGCAAGATCCCAAGGTCATACTTGAGAAGATCGTGACCATTATCCAATTTTTAATTTTTTTCATTTTTATCATTCGCTTTTTGTAAATGGAGCGTATTGGTTGTACCTTACCTGGCGATCATTTAATCATGTGTAATGAGGTTTTAAAATAAAATTTAGAACCTTACCTGACCATCGGATCCAAATAACGACTAATATAAAGACAAGGCGAAGGCGCGCTTGGTTTCAAAAGCGGGTCGTAAAAAATAAATAATAAAGTGGTTGCACCACTTGAGGGGACCGTATGAAAACGAAAATCGTTCGACGCTGTTTCTTTTTTCTCTCTATATTTACGGCATTAACAGTCAGGGCTCAAACTTTTCCGAGTGAGTCAATCAAAATTATTGTTCCCTACGCTGTTGGCGGTATTGCAGATGTCTTGGCTCGCTTGGTTGGCGCCCGCTTCGAAGCAATCTTGAAGCTACCCGTCGTCGTCGAAAACCGCAGTGGTAGTAACGGAACCATCGCGATGCAGTTTGTTGCTCAGGCTAAGCCAGATGGCTACACACTGTTACTTGGCAACTTAGGGACCCAAGTGGTCAACCGCTATTTATATGAAAAGCTACCGTTTGATATTAAGCGTGGTTTTCAGCCAATTGGGCAAATTGCTGCAACGCCCATGCTCTTGGTGGTCGCGGCCAATAGTCCTGCAAACAGCGTGGCGGATATCATTGCCGCAGGAAAAAGTGCTTCCGCACAGTTGAACTTCGGTTCTGGCGGCAGTGGTTCAGCCTCTCACCTTGGGCTTGTCATGCTTGCAACGATGGCAAAAATAGACATCGCACATGTTCCGTATCGTGGTTCGTCGCAAATTGTGCCCGATTTGATTGGTGGGCGACTAACAGCGTATTTTGATACCCCCCCGACTTCGCTTTCATTAATCAGCGCAGGCAAACTTAAACCGCTTGGCGTGGCCAGTTTAGAAAGGCAGCCCGCATTGCCGGGGGTGCCGACCATCGCCGAAACAATCCCAGGTTTTGAGTTATTGTCTTGGTTAGGTTTATTTGCCCCAGCCGGCCTGCCGCTTGACCGAGTCAATAAATTAAATGAGACGCTAAAAACGGTGTTGCTTGAACCTAATTTTCGCAAACAGCTCGTCGATCAGGGTAATGAGGTTTTGCCAAGTTCACCACAAGAATTTAGTGACTTTATTGAGCGTGAAGCCATTCGAATTGGTGTCTTAGTTCAAACTGCCGGCATTCGGCCAGAATAAGTTTCTTTAATGCGGTTTATCTCTACTTTAGTGGGAGTCTAAAAATGTCTCAGTTACGTCACATCGTCATTGCTACACAAGATCCAGAAAAGGCCCTAGAGTTTTACACGAAAGCCTTTGGTTTTAAAAAACTGAAGTACATGGATAATGAACGCGCGAGCGGTTATTTTTTAACAGATGATGTACTTAACATTGCGCTCTTAAAATTCAAGAGCGATCAACTAGGTAAAGGAATGGATTATGTAGGCCTGCATCACTTCGGCGTCTACACAGATGATCCCGATGGCTGTGTCGAAGCGGTTCAGGCTTTAGGCGGCAAACCTTACGTTGATGAAATGGAACTTGCCCCACTGACTGATCGCAAGCGTCCAGATAAATTTCGTGGTTTTGAAGGCATGGTGTTTGACGTGTCTGAAGAACCTTGGCCTGGCAATGCTGATTATCACAAATAGATTTGTAGCCAGAAGCCTAAGGGTTTGACGATCGGATAGTGTCACTGCAACGATGCGTTGCTTGGCACGATCCTGTTTATGCTGTGGGATTCGCAGCAAAGAGAAAAACATGGGCGCAGAGATCAGCCCTATTGAAAAAGATGTTCGCACCAAGCTAGGTTTCCCATTTTGGCCCTTGAGCGCAACGCTCGCGATACAAAGTTTGGCGACGATGGCCGCTTATTCGTTTCCGGTTGTAGCGCCGGTAATTGCAAAAGATCTTCAAGTACCCAGTACGCTTGTTGGTTTTTTTATTTCAATTGTTTACGGTGTCGGTGTCATTTCAGCGGTACTGTCTCCCCGATTTATTCATCGCTATGGTGCAGTCAGGGTCAGTCAACTCGTTCTGATTGCAACGCTTGCAATGTTATTGGCCTGCTCTTTAGGCAGTGTGCTCTCAGTTGTGATGGGGGCAGGGCTCTTGGGCTTAGCGTACGGCGCGACCGCACCTGCAAGTACACATTTGCTTGTTCCGCGCACGCCGCCACGCGTGATGAACTTTGTGCTGTCGGTACGCCAGATCGGAGTGCCGCTCGGTGGGGTATTGGCTGGGCTCGTGATGGCTCCGCTCACATTGCATCTTGGCTGGCGAGCGGCGCTCTTGTTGCAAACCGTCCCCGTGCTCATTGCCTTGGCCTTGATGCAGATTCCACGCTTGAATTGGGATCGTGACCGTGACCCAACGTGCGCGATATTTTCGAAAGGACTCTTGGCTCCGCTACAAATCTTGCGGTTAAGCCCCGCTATTCGTCGCTTGGCATTCGTGAGCTTTATCTATGGCGGGATTCAGCTTTGCTTTATCAGTTTTTTAACGGTGCAGCTGACAAGTAAAGCTGGCTTTGACCTTGTTCAGGGGGGCAGAGCACTTGCGATTTATCAGCTCGCCGCGGTGATTAGCCGGCCGATTTGGGGATGGTTAGCAGACCGGTTTGTGACGGCGCAAATGCTTTTGGCATTGCAAGGCCTGATCATGTGCGTGGCGGCTGTGCTCTCGGGACAGTTCAGTGAAGCTTGGCCACAGTGGTTGGTGCTATTAATTTGTGCGGTGGCCGGCGCAACGGCCAGCGGGTTTACAGGTCTTGCCTATGCTGAGTGGGCTCGGCTTGGTGGTGCACAAAGAACTGAGGCAACGGGTCTTGGTTCGGGCTTGATGTTCACCGGCGTTATGTTGATGCCGTCTGCATTTTCAGTCGTGATTACTTTTTTTGATGGCTATGGCTTTGCATATGCTGTTGTTGGTGCTCTTGCTGCAATGTCTGGATTTTTGTTATTAGCACAACGGGCATCTGACAAGGCGTCGTAATCTAACGCAAAGCGGCCAGTGTGCGTTCAATGACAGTGCGTTGTGCATGGCTGCCGCCTAAACCAACAGACTTTTCTGCACACTGGGTAAACGCGTGACGCGCTGTCACGCGATCGTGTTTGCGTAAAGCCGCTAAGCCATCTACCCAGTGCAATGCACTGGGCGCTCCGCCGTGACCTGAGTCTGCCTGTTTTTGCAGTCGCACCCGACAGGCCTGCAGGTCTTCACTTTGTTCGGTTGCGAAGGCTAACATGGCCAGATGTAGTTCAGCAAAGACGTTACCGCCCTTCGAATAATTGTCTTTTGCAAAGCGTTCAGCTGCAGTCCAGGATAAATCTTTTAGGCCTTGCATATTTAGACGCCATAGCAAAGAGGTGGTGTCTGTCATGCCCACTAAGGGCGGGGCATGCGCCAGATGAGGCTCGATGATCGTCAGTAAACGTTGCACGGCTTGTTCAGCTCGACCAAGCTCAATTTCGCACAAAGCCGCATGCCAGTGCACGTGTCCAAAAAGCATTGCATTCTCTGGGTATAGTGTGAGCCACTTGTTTGCAAAGTCTAAACCAGCGGCAGGCTTATTCAGCTCAAACTGTGCATGCATCATGACGTGCGCGGCATTTCCATTTGCTGGTCGCAAGCTCAAGCTATGTGCGACGAAAGGCAATCCCGCCTGAGGTTGTTTAGTTTCAATGAGTACCCACCCTCGATGCGTCAATAACCAAGGGTGTTCGTTGGGATACGACGGGATCAGTTTTTGTACAAAATCATAACGCTGCTGATCGTGATCGGCCTGACCACTAAAGGCAATGAGTCCAAAAGCGCCGAGTGCGGTTGACATGATAAGGGCATCAAGCGGCCATTTTTCGGCATGGTTACGCACGGACGCTAAGGCCGCGGTTGATTGGCCCTCAATGATGCGTTGGATGATGTCGATGTGAGACCGTTCTCGCTCGGTCGTC
>CALQNE010000155.1 GCA_943331855.1 Bordetella parapertussis | reverse complement strand
GGCCGGCACGCGCCAACATGCCACCGAAATAGCAGCCCACCGCGCCGGCGCCTAGAACAACAATATTTGGACTTTCTTTAAGGGAGGACATAGATCAGACTCATTCATTGTTTGATGTAGCTTAGGGAAGGGATCACGCATACGGATGACACCGTTAAGGTAGGCCAAGGGTTTGCCCAGTGAAGTAACATGCCCTGCTTTTCGCTATTTCCACACAAGAGAAACAGTTATAAGTTTGGCAAGATTTAATATCTGATAACCTCGTGAATCATTTTTGAATTGTCATCCAAAAGGGCATGCTCTCGCGCGTCATGAAACGTCTTTATAAACTAAAGCTTGGGCTTGCAGCATTATTTCTTATCGCCACTAGCGCTTTTGCCCAACAGAGTAGCGTCACCTTTTACGGATTGCTAGACGGCGGTCTTGCCTATCAAGCCATCACGGGGGGCGACCAGTACAGCCAATCAAGGCTGGGGCTAGGAAGTGGCATGCAAACCACCTCGCGCTGGGGTGTGCGTGGGCAAGAGCCTCTGGGCAATGGTTTCACTGCAAATTTTCAACTTGAAAGTAGCCTCGATCTCACCAACGGCGCCCTGTTGTCGAACGGACGGTTGTTTGGGCTTCAGTCCTGGGTCGGTCTCGGCCACGATGACTTAGGATACGCTCGCATCGGACGTCAAAGCGGCTATGCCCCCGAATTCTTTTTACCGATCGACCCGTTCAGAGGCGGCATGGGTCAAGCGCGTATGGCCTTTGCCTTTGGATCGGCCAATTCAAACACAAAGTACAGCAACATGGTTAAGTTGATGTTCGAGCCTACTCGCGGGCTAAAACTTGGCGCCGGCTATTCGTTTGCGCCTCAGATGAACAGCTATTATTTTGATGGATTCAAATCAATTAATGCTGGAAGCGACTACAACTTCGACACACTGAATAACACCCGGTTAATTAGCTTAGGGGCCAGCTATAACCAAGGCCCGCTGATGTTGGCCGCCTCGTATGATCAGGTGATGCCTAACAGCAGTGATCAACGTAGGCCCTCAAACATTCCAAGCAACAGCACGATCCAGGAATGGATTCTGGGCGGCAAATACGACTTAGGCATCATTCAAGTATCAGCCGCGATCGGTCAAAACAAAGGTGGTGCCATCAATGTGCAGGGCGTCTCGTTTACTACGATCGGGAAACCAACGCTTGATCTCAATTCTTGGGGTGGCGGACAAGGCGCAATCATCTTTGACCCTAACATGAACTTTAATTCGTACATGCTGGGCTTTACGCTTCCGTTGAATAGTGTTTCAAAAATTTTTAGCTCATGGACACGAGCCGCGAACACGAGTACGACACGCGCTCTGAATGACATTGGAGCACAAGATGCATACAGCATCGGTTATCAGTATGACTTCTCTGCACGCACGAACATGTACCTTGCAACTTCGTACGCAACCAACCCTGGGTTTATCGGGGGTAGCACGAGTTTTTATTTGATCACTGGGTTGCGTCACCGTTTTTAAACCGCAAGCGGGATCTCGGTTTTAGCAAAATACGAAGCAAGCTCAACGCTGCCTTTGATGTCGTCACGACACTACTCGGGTGTGACTCTGGCCAAATAATATGACAACGCTTGCAGATCAGCATCCGCTACACCGTACACCGCCGCGGCCATCGTCGAATCACGGCCAACCGCTTGATTGTTTTTAAACTGCAACAGGCTATGCACTAAATAATCTTCGCGCTGCCCAGCTAATCTTGGCATTTGTTCGCGGCCAATGTAGTTAGGCAAATGACAAATCCCGCAACGCATCCCTTTTGCGAGCTCTTCACCTTTGCTGAACAATTCAGCTTGTCTGTCTGTCGGCGGTTTAGCCAAAGATAACTCAGAATAAAACTTGGCAAATTGGGTTACCTCTGCATCCGTCACGCCGTCGAGCATCCCTTTCATAGCCGGGACGTCGCGCATCCCTTCACGCATCAGTATCAAAGTATTTTCTATAAACAGCTTTGGCTGTGCCGCCAAAGACGGAATCCCTTTAATTTGAGAGTTTCCATCTGCGCCGTGGCAGGCCGCACAGAGCGCCTGCTTTTGAGGCGACACTTGCGCCCAAGACAAAGGGGTGGTCAACAAGACCACCCCTAACCAAACAACTACTTTTGCAACAAACAACATGTAAATTTAAATTATTTGCTGTAAGACACGCGATAGATCACGCCCAGTTGCTCGTCAGAGACCAGCAATGATCCGTCTTTCATTTGATGGAGGTAAGCAGGACGACCCCACCACGATTGATCCGCTTCGTTCATGAAGCCAGTCATGAAAGGCACAACCTTTGCGTTCTTCCCATCTGCATCGGCCTGAACCATCACAACGTCGTGACCAATTTTCTTGGTACGGTTCCAGGAGCCTTTGCGTGCGTTGAACAGAACGTTTTTATACTCGGCAGGAAACATTGAGCCGGTGTAGAACGTCACGCCCATCGTTGCTGCATGAGGGCCCATCAAGGCGACCGGCTGCTCGACACCACCGCAAGCGTTATCCTTTTTGATGTCAGGATCTGCAAGCGTACCGGCGTGGCAGAATGGGAAGCCATAATTACCGCCGACCTTAAGGCGCAGCATCGTATCGTCTGGGCTATCGTCACCCAACCAATCACGACCATGATTACTGAACCAAAGTTCTTTCGTAACAGGGTGCCAATCAAAACCCACCGAATTACGAACGCCAGTTGCTAAGACCTCCATGCCAGAGCCGTCGGCGTTATAGCGACGAATCTGAGCGTACTCTTGGGTTGGCAGCGCGCAAATATTGCACGGTGCGCCAAACGGCACATAGAACTTTCCGTCTGGACCAAAGGCAACGTATTTCCAGTTATGGTGTTGCAAGGGTGGAAAGTTAAATTTCTCGGTCAAATCAACCGGCGCAACGGTTGGATTTTTAGCGATGCCATCAAAGCGCAACACCTTATCCACAGCAACGACAAACAGTGAGCCATCTTTAAACGCCGCAGTTGGCTGATTGAGCTTATCGATCACAATGCGCGAGGTGCGCTGTTTGCCATCATCGGTCAGTTCATAAATGCGACCCAAGCCACGGGTACCCACGTAATACTTGCCATCATCACCCGCCGCAATCGCTCTGCTACCAGGGATGCTATCGGCCCAAACTTCGACTTTGAAACCCGCCGGGACTTTAATTTTGTCTAGAGGGACATCGGCGGCTTTGGTCATTGTCAATTTTGCAGGCAATGGCGCCAAGGTTGAGTTCGCCATCGACTCAGGCATGCCTTGCTTCCATGCTGGCGGCGGGGCGGCCGGTGCTGCCGCTGGGGCTTGAGCCTGAGCGTTCAGAGCACCCAAACTAAATGTGAGCGCCAAACCCAACCCACCCATTACGCGTGTATATGTTTTCAATATGCTCTCCAAAACCGTTTTTATGATCACCACTATTTTTTACGCAATCAGTTTAGCGGAATTGACTCAGGTCAAGGTGCCAATTCTGCTTCGACTGCGATTTTTTTCCAGCGAGGTATATCAATACTTAGGAATTTCGCGAACTCAGCGGGTGACTCACCGCCAATCTCGCCGCCCTCTTTAGTGAGGTCTTGCTGCACTTCAGGTAAAAGCAAGATTTGCTTAACGGTTTGTTGCAGCGTGTCAATCACTGCCGTTGGCGTGCCGGCGGGTGCCAACAAGCCGTACCAGTTCTCAACAGCATAGCCAGGCAGGCCTGCATCCCCAATGGCCGGCACGCCCGGAAACGCTGCAGAGGACTTAGCAGAAGTCACTCCAAAAGCGCGCATCTTGCCGCTTTCAACATAAGGCTTCACGACTGCAATTGTGCTGAAGTACATTGCAATGCGCCCACCCATCATGTCGGTGATTAACAGCGACTGGCCTTTATAAGGAACATGTACGGCCTTAAGTTTCGCCTCGTTCATGAACATGGCGCCCGCAAGATGGCCGACCGTACCCGAGCCTGGCGAACCATAACTCAAGGCGTTAGGCTTCGCGGCAGTCAGTGCGATGAGCTCTTTAAGGTTTTTTGCGGGAAGATCAGCCGGCCCCACTAGTACCAGTGGTGCCGAAACCAAACGAGTGATCGGGGCAAAGTCTTTGAGCGGATCATACGTAAGCGTATTCATGATCGCGGGGGCAACGCCCACATTTGCCGCCTGACCAAAGAGCATCGTGTAGCCGTCGGGCGCTGCACGCGAAACGAAGGTTGCAGCGATCGTTGAGCCTGCCCCTGGCTTGTTATCGACGATCACAGGCTGCTTAAGTATCGCCGACATTTTTTCAGCCACGATGCGTGCCATTAAGTCAGACCCACCCCCCGGCGGAAACCCAACCACGATCTTAAGCGGTCTGTTTGGAAACGGCTGTGCCGCAGCTGGCATCGATAAAGCAACTGAAGCCAGACAAACCGCAAGCAACGCGACTTTCGTCAAGAGTGCTGCGGCGGGCCGTGTAGACCCCGGTATTAAAAATATTTTTTGGAACGAGATCATTTTTTTTCAAGCTCTTCAAAAACTTCATAGGCAATCTGAGCGGCAGACATTGATGACGCCCAGCCCGAGTAAAACGCTAAGTGAGTAATAAGCTCGCCAATCTCTTCTTGCGTCAAACCATTTTCTAAACCACGCGTAATGTGAACACGCAACTGATCTGGTCTGAATGAAGTTAACAAGGCAGCGATCGTAATCATGCTGCGGTCTCGCTTAGAGAGTTCTTTACGCTCCCAGATATCACCATACAGAACTTTTTCTGCGCATTCGACCATTTTAGGAACAGTCTTGCGTAAACGTTCGCGTCGGGCTGAAGCAGGGGCAGTTGCCATAGAAGTCTCCTGGAGTGTTTTTTTGATGAATAATGGTCGTTCTGAACAATAATACTAAAGCGGCAAGGCTTTGTATCAACTCCCGCAAACAACTGGAAAACAAAAATGAAAATCGGTTTTATTGGACTTGGCACGATGGGCTCAAGAATGGCGCTCAACCTTAACAAGAGCGGTCACACATTAATCGTCCATGACATGCTCGCGGCGAATGCGCAACCACTCATCGCTCAAGGCGCAGTGTGGGCAGATACCCCTGAATTATTAGCAGCCCAAGTCGACGTGGTCTTCTTGTCTTTGCCCGGTCCTGCTCAGGTGCAAGAGGTACTCACCGGGCCCCACGGTCTGGCACAGGGGCTTCGCGCCGGAAGCGCCGTGTTCGACTTTTCAACCAATGCGCCGCGCGTGATTCGACAGCTACACGATGCGCTCGCTAAAAAAGAAATCTTTTTTTTAGATGCGCCAGTCAGCGGCGGCCCCACGGGCGCCGCGTCGGGCAAGCTCGTGATTTGGACCAGCGGCGATGAACAGATTTTTAAACAATATGCCTCGGTTCTAGCCTGTATGTCAGATGATGTGCAGTATTTAGGTGCCATTGGCGCTGCCTCGGTCGCAAAACTGGTACACAACTGCATGGGATACATGTTTAACGCTGCAATTGCCGAAGTGTTTTCGATGGGCGTCAAAGCCGGCGTCGAGGCACCCACACTTTTTAAAGCCTTGCGCAGCGGTGCCATGGGCCGCCGTCGAACCTTCGACGGCCTACCCACGCATTTTCTAAGCGGTGATTACGATCCGGCTAAATTCTCACTGAAGCTCGCTCATAAAGATGTCACTCTGGCCAATGAGCTTGGTCGCGAAGTCAACGTCGATATGCAGTTTGCGCGATTCACACTCGCACAGATGACCGAAGCAATGGAGCGGGGATGGAGCGACAAGGACTCGCGCATTGCGATGCTCTTAGCCCAAGAAAAGGCCGGTGTAGACGTGCGGTGCGACCCTGAAGTACTAAAAGACATCTTGCGTCGCTAAAGAAGGCGTATCGCACATCGTTCGTCCCAAGTTGACAATTACCAGTGCGAAGCCTAACTTAGCAGCACATTCATTCAAAAATCGCCAAATCAGAGACACTGGCAGGCCCTTAGACGGCACTGCCAAACTTTCTAGGAGCTTTTATGCATCTCAAATTTTTCATGTCACTGCTGATCGGCGCACTTTGCCTCATCTTCAATGTGCAGACGCATGCGCAAACAAGCTTCCCTGAGAAACCCGTCAAACTGATTGTGCCCTTCCCACCAGGCCAAGCCACAGACATCATTGCCAGAATGATTGCCGAAAAACTCACGCTTGCCTGGGGACAACAGGTGATTGTTGAAAATAAAACAGGCGTACCAGGCATGGTGGCAGGTAGCACGGCCCCTGCAGATGGTTACACCATGACGATGGGCACAAGCGGTGTCCTAGCCGTAAACCCAGCAGTCTTTGACAAGCTTCCGTATGACGTAACAAAAGACTTTGTCTATGTAGGTGGCCTGGCCATCACGCCAATGATTGTTGTCGTCAGTGCCGCACTGCCTTACAACACCGTTCAAGAGCTCATCGCAGCAGCCAAAAAAGAACCGGGTAAGTTCAATGTGGGTTATGGCGGTGTCAACAACACACAACACCTGACAGGCGAACTCTTCAAGTTCACAACTGGCGTGAACATGGTCGGCGTGAACTACAAAGGTAGCGCCAGTGCGGTCACCGATTTGCTAGGTGGGCAGATCTCTATTTTGGTCGACAGCATGGCAGTTGCCCTGCCTCACATTAAATCGGGCAAATTAAAGGCTCTGGCGATCACAACTTTGCAACGTGTGCCCCAATTACCAAACCTGCCAACGGTCGCTGAGTCCGGCTACCCAGGCTTTGAGGGCGTGGGTTGGCAAGGTTTAGTCGTCCCGAAGGGTACGCCCCCCGCTGTCGTCCAAAAGATCAGTGCAGACGTCGCACGCATTCTTGCAGATCCAGAGATGCAAAAAAATATTATTGACAAAGGGATGGTGCCCGACCCACGCGGTGCTGGCCCCTGGAGTGAGTTTGTCTTTGCTGAAATGAAAAAATGGAAGACCGCCGCACAGCAGGCGAACATCAAGTCGACTGAATAGTTTCAACCTCTTTTAACCACCTTAACTTAAAGCGCATTCATCACTATGTCATCCGCAGAGCCGCGTTTTTTAACGCTTCATGAACTTGTTCAAAAAGCCCGTCAAAAACTTAATCACGATAATTGGGACTACATCGTCGGCGGAACCGAAACAGAAACGACCTTGCGCCGCAATCGCGCCTCAATTGATGCGCTGGCATTTCGTCCCCGCGTCTTGCGCGATGTGAGCAATGTCAGCGCGCGCACGACGTTTTTAGGACGCGACTTGCGCTTACCCCTTCTGCTTGCCCCGGTTGGTAGCCTTGAGTTATTTGCGCAAGGCGCAGGTGCCGCTTCTGCCAAGGCCGCCGAACAGTTCGGCATTGCGCACATGTTGAGCTCGGTCTGTCAGCCCGGCATCGAAGCGGTCGCTCAGGCAGCCCCTGAAGCACTACGAATTTTTCAGTTGTATGTGCATGGAGATGCCGCCTGGGTCGATGCCATCGCAGCTCGCACTGAGGCAACGGGTAACGGCGCTTTTTGTCTGACAGTCGACACCGCGCATTACAGCCGACGCGAACGCGATCAGGCCAAACGCAACATCCGTCGGCTTGCAGTTCCGGGCCGTGAGTTTCAACCCAAGCTCACCTGGAAAGATGTCGAACGCCTAAAAACCAAATTGAAGATTCCTCTGATTCTTAAAGGCATTGCCACCGCAGAAGATGCTGCAATGGCGGTCGACCACGGCGTAGATATGGTGTACGTATCCAATCACGGTGGACGACAATTGGATCATTGCTTGGGCTCAATGGCAGTGCTGCCAGAAGTGGTCAAGGCAGTGAACGGTAGGGCCACTGTCATTGTCGATGGCAGCTTTAATCGCGGCTCGGATATTGTGAAAGCAATTGCAGCAGGTGCGCATATTGTTGGCATGGGACGCATGCAATGTATCGGGCTTGCCGCCGATGGTGCAGACGGTGTGGTGCGGATGCTTGAGATCTTAGAAGACGAGATCAAAATCTGCATGGGCTTGATCGGCGTAAATTCGCTTTCTGAACTCAACCCAAGTTATTTGCAGGCAGTAGCGCCGCTGAGCCCCAATGATGCGCTCAGTGCCTTTCCGTTGTTGTCGCTGGACGAAAAAGCGTTTTATTGAGTACGGCCGCTCAAGCTGCACTCACGTTTAAAGCAAAGGAAGCTTCGCATCGGTTGCAATTTTTTTCCAATGCGCGGCTTC
>CALQNE010000154.1 GCA_943331855.1 Bordetella parapertussis | reverse complement strand
GCCACTTTAGCAACAACAGGCTCGGCAGCAGGCGCCTCGTCAGGAAGTGGCGTCAACGGATTGACCAACGCAACTTCTAAAACTTTATCAATCCAACGTACAGGAATAATCTCAAGTTGATTTTTGACATTATCTGGGATTTCCGTCAGATCCTTAACGTTTTCTTCAGGAATCAATACCGTCTTAATGCCTCCGCGATGTGCCGCCAACAGTTTTTCTTTCAAACCGCCAATCGCAAGCACCTCACCCCGAAGCGTAATTTCGCCCGTCATCGCAACATCTGCACGCACTGGGTTTTGCGTCAAGGCTGAGACAATCGCCAGCGTAATCGCAATACCAGCAGAAGGCCCGTCTTTCGGTGTAGCACCCTCTGGAAAGTGCACGTGAATATCGCGTTTTTCAAAGATACTATCGGCGATACCAAGGCGACGAGCCCGCGCCCGCACCACACTTCGGGCAGCCTCGACTGATTCTTTCATAACATCGCCGATTGAGCCGGTACGCTGAATCACACCCTTACCCGGCATATCAGCCACTTCGATCGTGAGCAAGTCGCCACCAACCTCAGTCCAAGCCAAGCCATTGACTTGTCCGATCTGATTTTCTTTCTCGGCCATGCCAAACGTGAACCGGCGTACGCCCAAATAGTCGTTTAGATTTTCAGAAGTCACAATCACCTTTGCAGGCACAGCTTTTGACTTCTGTAATTTAAGCGCTTCACTGTCTGCTAGTAATTTTTTAACAACTTTACGACAGATTTTTCCGATATCACGCTCAAGAGAACGTACACCCGCTTCGCGCGTGTAATAACGAACGATGTCACGCAACGCAGATTCTTCGACCGCGAGCTCTTCTGCTTTGACGCCATTGTTTTTCATGACCTTGGGCAGCAAGTGGTCAGTCGCAATGTGAATTTTCTCTTCTTCGGTATAACCCGACAAGCGAATCACTTCCATCCGATCTAACAACGCCGCTGGAATATTCAAGGTGTTGCTCGTGGCCACGAACATCACGTCAGACAAGTCAAAATCCACTTCTACGTAGTGATCTTGAAACGTGTGGTTTTGTTCTGGATCCAGCACCTCTAGCAGCGCCGAAGCTGGATCGCCTCGGAAATCCATGCCCAACTTATCAATTTCATCTAACAAAAATAAGGGATTGCGAACTGCAACCTTAGACATGTTTTGTAATATCTTGCCGGGCATTGAACCAATATAGGTGCGACGATGCCCGCGGATTTCAGCCTCATCGCGTACGCCACCAAGTGCCATGCGGATAAATTTACGATTCGTGGCTTTCGCAATCGACTGGCCAAGCGAAGTTTTACCCACGCCAGGCGGGCCCACCAAACAGAGGATAGGCGCTTTAATTTTATCGACACGTTGCTGCACTGCTAGATATTCGAGAATACGTTCTTTAACTTTTTCTAAACCGTAGTGGTCATCATCCAACACACTTTCTGCATTTGGAATCGAGTGATTGACCTTGCTCTTTTTACGCCAAGGTAAGTTAATGACCGTATCAATGTAATTGCGCACAACGGTGGCTTCGGCCGACATCGGAGACATCAACTTAAGCTTCTTGAGTTCGCCATCAACTTTTTTCTTTGCATCTTTAGGCAAAGACGCCGCGTTAATTTTCTTTTCAAGCTCTTCGATGTCGGCACCCTCTTCGCCTTCACCAAGCTCTTTTTGAATCGCCTTGACTTGTTCGTTCAGATAATAGTCACGCTGACTCTTCTCCATTTGCTTTTTGACGCGCCCGCGAATGCGTTTTTCGACCTGCAGAATGTCGATTTCAGTTTCGAGTTGCGCAAGCAAGGCTTCAAGACGTTCTGACGTCGAGATGACCTCTAACATTTTTTGCTTCTGCTCGAGTTTGAGCGGCAAGTGTGCAGCAATCGTGTCAGCTAAACGGCCGGCATCATCGATCCCTGCAAGTGATGTCAAAATTTCTGGTGGGATTTTTTTATTCAGTTTGACGTACTGCTCAAACTGCCCAACGATCGCACGCCGCAAGGCCTCGGTCTCGGCGCTTACCGCCAAATCCGGAGCAATCGGCACTAGCACCGAGGTGAAATGTGTATCCGTGTCTTGAATTTCAGTAATGCGTGCGCGTTGCGCGCCTTCGACTAAGACCTTAACCGTACCATCAGGCAGCTTAAGCATCTGCAAGATGGTTGCGACACAGCCGATTTCATAAACGTCATCGGGGGTTGGATCATCTTTACCCGCAGACTTTTGCGCTGCCAACATGATGCTTTTTCCGGCTTCCATCGCAGCTTCAAGCGCACGAATTGAGCGAGGGCGCCCCACAAAGAGTGGGATCACCATATGCGGAAACACGACCACGTCGCGCAGAGGCAACAGCGGCAGCTGAGTCGGTTCAGAAGGCAGGGTCTGATTTTCAGACATGATGAGATCCTAATCAAAAAACTCGGTCGAACCCAACTGGGACACCGATAAAAATTCGTAAATACACGAATATGTCTGTTATGTAGACGATAGCCCAAATTTCAAGCGTTGAACGCCGACATAACAAAAAGCCCCTACAAAAGGGGCTGATTAAGAACGGGTTTTTGAGCCTGCGTTGGCTTTTTAAAACACTAAGCCGCCGCATCTCGTAAATTGCGCTCAGCTTTAGGTGCTTCTTTTTCATCACCATAAACCAACAGCGGCTTGCCTTGGCCCTCGATCGTGGCTTCGTCGAGCACCACACGCTTGATATTGCCCTGCGTAGGCAGTTCGTACATGGTGTCGAGCAAAGCTGATTCAAGAATCGATCGCAGACCACGTGCACCTGTTTTACGCTTAACGGCTTTGCGCGCGATCGCCCGCAACGCTGCCGGACGAATCTCAAGTTCAGCGCCTTCCATCGCAAACAGTTTTTGAAACTGTTTCACTAAGGCATTTTTTGGCTCAGTCAGAATTTGGATCAAGGTATCTTCGTCAAGCTCTTGCAGAGTTGCAATCACTGGCAACCGTCCAACAAGCTCAGGAATCAGACCAAATTTGACTAAATCTTCTGGCTCAACCTCAAGAAAGGTTGTGCCTGTTGATTGTTCAGTTTTTGAATCCACAGTGGCACTAAAGCCAATACCTGAACGTTCAGTGCGACTACGAATAACTTTTTCGAGGCCGTCAAACGCTCCACCGACAATGAACAGAATATTGGTCGTGTCGACTTGAACAAAATCTTGATTGGGATGCTTTCGCCCGCCTTGGGGTGGCACAGAAGCAACAGTCCCTTCTATGAGCTTCAACAGCGCTTGCTGCACGCCCTCACCAGATACATCACGGGTGATAGAGGGGTTATCTGCTTTGCGAGAAATTTTGTCAATTTCGTCAATGTAGACAATGGCACGTTGTGCTTTATCTACTTCGTAATTGCAGTTTTGCAGCAATTTTTGAATGATGTTTTCAACGTCTTCACCCACGTAACCCGCTTCGGTCAACGTAGTAGCATCTGCCATCACAAAGGGCACGTTTAATTGACGTGCGAGCGTTTGCGCCAGCAAGGTTTTGCCCGAACCAGTCGGACCAATTAATAAAATATTGCTTTTTGAAAGCTCGACGTCATCGCCTTTGATCTCGCCATGACGCAAGCGCTTGTAGTGGTTATAAACCGCGACAGCAAGCACACGTTTGGACGCAGTCTGACCAATCACATATTGATCAAGAAACGCTTTAATCTCAGCAGGCGTTGGCAAATCAGTGCGAATGGAAGCTCGTGCACTAGCCTGAGCTTCTTCACGAATAATATCGTTACACAACTCAATACATTCGTCGCAGACAAAAACCGAAGGCCCGGCAATGAGTTTGCGCACTTCGTGCTGGCTCTTGTTACAAAATGAACAATGCAAGACCTTGGTGCTAGCTGAGCCTTTTTTTTCTGACATAACGATCCATTACCAGTTGTACCAAGTCTTATACTGATTAATTGTTCAGTAAAACTTAACAAACTAAACAGTTAAAACTTGGGTGAATACTTATACAGTGTCGGCCCGCGAAGTGAGAACCTTATCAATCAAACCATACGATACTGCATCTGGAGCCGACATGAAGTTGTCGCGTTCGGTATCTAAAGCGATACGCTCAATGGTTTGACCCGTGTGCTCGGCCAACATTGTGTTTAAACGCTCGCGCAAATCAAGGATTTCGCGCGCTTGAATTTGAATATCTGAAGCCTGGCCCTGCGCACCGCCTGAGGGCTGGTGAATCATAATGCGCGAGTTTGGCAACGAAAAGCGCTTACCTTTTGTACCTGCGGCCAATAAAAAAGCCCCCATACTGGCCGCTAAGCCGGTGCATAGCGTCGAAACTTCGGGCTTAATAAACCGCATCGTGTCATAGATGGCCATGCCAGCATACACGGACCCGCCAGGCGAGTTGATATACAGCGCCACGTCTTTGTCAGGATTTTCAGATTCAAGAAACAAAAGCTGAGCAACGATGACGTTGGCCGACTGGTCATTGACCGGACCAACCAGAAAAATCACACGCTCTTTAAGCAATCTTGAGTAAATATCATAGGCGCGTTCACCGCGCCCAGACTGCTCGATCACCATCGGAATGTAGCCAAGCGCAGTGGGGGTTACTGAGTCGCCCCCGTGCATGGATGCATAAAAGTCGGTAAAACGTTGCATTTATTCGGTTCCCATGACTTGATCAAAAGGCACTTGCTCGTCTTCAACCTGCGCCTTAGCTAGCGCGTGCTGCACAACGTTGTCCTCGAGTACGATTCCCTCAACTTCTGAACGACGCGCCCGGTCAGAGAGATAATAGCTCACGACTTCGGCGGGTTTTTCATAACTTGCGGCAAATTCTTCGATCCGGGCACGAACCTGCTCAGGCTTGGCCTGCAGTTGCTCGGCCTGCACCAACTCAGACACCAGCAAACCGAGTTTGACACGACGCTCAGCCTCAGCGGCAAACGTGTCAGCCGGAATCGGCATTTTGTCAGCGTTCGGTACACCGCGCTGTGTCAGTTCGGCACGGGCTGCGGTCACGCGAGACTCACACTCACTTTCGATCAGTGCTTTGGGCACCTCAAAGGTGGCAACAGACACCAAGGCATCCATCACGCTATTTTTAGTGCGCGCCATCGTACGCGCCTTAACTTCGCGCTCGATGTTGGCACGGATATCTGCAAGCAATTTTTCAACGTCGCCTTCTGTTTGACCCAAAGCCTTAGCAAACTCAGTATCAACTTCGGGCAAGATGGGCTCGGCAACTTCTTTAACCTTGATCGAGAACTCAGCGGTTTTTCCGGCCACTTCTTTGCCGCCGTAGTCAGCAGGGAACGGCAAGGGAAACACTTTGGTTTCGCCAGTTTTCATGCCGCGTACAGCGGTTTCAAACTCAGGCAGCATACGGCCCTGACCCAGCACAAACGGAAAATCATCCGCCTTGCCACCATCAAAGGGCACACCTTCGATTGTGCCTGCAAAGTCGAGCGTCACGCGATCTTCATCTTGTGCGACACGGGCTTCGCTGGCCTTGTACTGAGCGCGTTGCTTACGCAGCACGTCAACGGTGCGCTGCACTTCTGCCTCACCCACCGTGGTGACCGCACGCTTAATCTGAAGCGTACTCAGATCAGGCAAGGTGACCGTTGGATAGACTTCAAAGGTTGCCACAAAGGACAGGTCGTCTTCAGGTGCACCCTCGGTTTTAGGCGCTAATTTTGGCGCACCCGCAACACGCAGACCGGAAGCAACGATTGCTTCTTCAAACGCCTGCCCGACCATACTATTGATCGAGTCATAACGAATCCCTGCACCATGAGAACGCTCAAGCATGGCCATCGGCACTTTACCCGGACGAAAACCGGGTATTTTCGCCGTACGCGACACGCGCTTCAGTTCGGCCTGGACCGCTTTTTCGACGTCGGCCATCGAGACAGAGATTTCAACACGGCGCTCTAGGCCGGAGACAGTTTCAACCACAGGTTGCATGAAGATCTACCAAACAAAGATAACGGACAGCGCAGCGAACAGCCCACGCCAAGTAGGTAATTCAAAATGGTGCGAAGGGCGGGACTCGAACCCGCACACCTTTTACGGCGTCAGGACCTAAACCTGGTGCGTCTACCAATTTCGCCACCTTCGCAGTAACCGAGCATTGTAGCGCACCCTGCCCGGGTTTCCCGCCCCCGTAGTCCGCCCAACTGGTTAAAATACGCAAATGAATCCACGCCTAGACACCCTGCAGCCCTATCCGTTCGAAAAACTGCGCCTCTTGCTGGCTCAGGCGGGCACGCCCCCGGCGGGCTTACGCCCGATCAATTTATCGATTGGCGAGCCCAAACACGCCGCGCCACAGTGCGTCAAAGACGCCATTATTGGCGCGCTCGACGGCTTGTCGATCTATCCGCCAACAAAAGGTGATCCGTTGCTGCGGCAGGCAATTAGCCAATGGATTGGCAGGCGTTACAACATCCCCTGCCCAGATCCCGAGACACAGGTATTACCCGCGCTCGGATCTCGCGAAGCCCTGTTTGCCTTTGGCCAAGTGGTGCTCGACTCAACAAAAAACGGAATCGTCGTCTGTCCAAATCCGTTTTATCAAATTTACGAAGGTGCAGCCCTGCTCGGCGGCGCTACCCCTTACTACGTCAATTCCGATGCCGCGCAAAATTTTGGCTGCGACTGGTCAACGGTACCGGTCGACATTTGGCAACGCACTCAGTTGTTATTTGTGTGCTCACCGGGCAACCCCGCCGGCAATGTCATGTCTCTGACTGAATGGCAAACACTTTTTGAATTGTCAGACCGCTACGGTTTTGTCATTGCATCTGACGAATGCTACTCAGAAATCTATCTCGACGAAAATCGCCCACCCATGGGCGGCATGCAAGCGGCCCACCAGCTGGGGCGTACAGATTTTCGTAATTTAATTAGTTTTTCGAGTTTATCGAAACGCTCAAACGTGCCTGGTATGCGCTCGGGCTTTGTGGCCGGCGATGCCAAGTTGATGGCAAAGTTTTTGCTTTATCGCACCTACCATGGCAGCGCCTTGTCGCCCGTGGTCTCTGCGGCGAGTATTGCCGCCTGGCAAGATGAAGCCCACGTCATAGATAATCGCCAGCAATACCGTGCAAAATTTGAGGCTGTGCTTCCTATTCTCGAGCCCGTACTCGATGTTAAGCGCCCCGATGCATCGTTCTATTTATGGGCCGGCACTGCAGGCTCTGATGCCGATTTTGTGCGTGACTTACTGACACACACAAATGTAACCACGCTTCCTGGCAGCTTTGTCGGGCGTACCATCAATGGCGTCAATCCAGGTCAAAACCGAGTTCGTATTGCCCTGGTGGCACCGCTAAAAGATTGCATTGAAGCCGCTGAACGCATTGCGGCGTTTGTTCGTCAAGCTTAGTTCGCATTTAATTTGTCCTCGTGGTTTGCTGACACTTTATTTCTCATCACTTATTTATTCTTTTTTATAAAGGCGTGTTATGACCTTAGATCTACAAAAGACCATTGAAAGCGGTTGGGAAGATCGCGCAAACCTGTCACCCACCGCCGCCAGTGCTGGCGTGCGCGAAGCCGTTGCACACACAATCGATGCCTTGGATACCGGCACGTTGCGTGTCGCTGAAAAAATCAATGGCAACTGGGTCGTACACCAGTGGATCAAAAAAGCAGTCCTCTTATCTTTTCGTCTAAACGACAACGGCGTCATGGGCCAAGCCCCCTTACAGTTTTACGACAAAGTGCCGCTTAAATTCTCTGATTACAGCCCTGCCGAGTTCAAAGCCGGTGGTTATCGCGTGGTACCACCCGCAGTCGCCCGCCGCGGCTGCTATATCGGTCGCAATGTCGTGCTGATGCCCTCTTACGTCAACATCGGCGCCTACGTCGACGAGGGCTCGATGGTTGACACTTGGGCCACGGTCGGCTCATGCGCACAAATTGGTAAAAACGTGCACCTCTCGGGTGGTGTAGGCATTGGTGGCGTGCTCGAGCCACTGCAGGCCAATCCCACCATCATTGAAGACAACTGCTTTATTGGTGCACGCTCTGAAGTCGTCGAGGGCGTTATCGTCGAAGAAAATAGCGTCCTAGCTATGGGCGTATTTTTGTCGCAAAGCACCCGCATCTATGACCGTGAAACAAAAGAGATTCATTACGGCCGCGTTCCCTCCGGCTCGGTGGTCGTACCCGGCTCACTTCCAGCCGCCGACGGTACGCACAGCCTGAACTGC
>CALQNE010000153.1 GCA_943331855.1 Bordetella parapertussis | reverse complement strand
TTAAGTAGCTTGCTTCGCATGCTTGATATTCAAGATGTTCAAGGCCAGATTATTTTCTTACCCTCAGCGAATTTTCCAGCTGCAGCGGCTGGTATGCGCACGTCTCCAATTGATGAAGGTAACTTGAATCGGCTGTTTCCTGGTGATCCTAACGGAACAGTCACGCAGCAAATGGCGTGGTACATCGAGCATGTGTTGTTAGCGCAAGTGGATTATGTTTTTGATTTACATTCTGGTGGAAGTTCATTGATGTACATCCCGAGTGCCGGCTGTCGACGCAGCGATGACCCCAAGCGAATGGATCAAGCGCTAGAGATTGTGCGGCTGTTCGGTGCGCCAGCAGCCTATGTGCTGGACTCCCAGTCTAGTGATGCGTGCACGCTTGCTGCAGCAGCGGCGAGGCAGAATGTGATTCACTATGGTGCTGAACTTGGTGGTGGCGGGACTTTGTCGCCTCAGGCGTTGCGCGTGACCATTGATGGTACTCGTCGTGTCCTGAAGCATTTGGGCATTTTGAGTCAAGCGATCCAGGTTGACGAACCCAGCCCCACTCAAATACTTCAAGTAAGGGGCGTAGATTATTTTGTGTATGCGCCTGATAGTGGCATGTTTGAACCAACGGTGGAGCTTGGTGATTCGGTGCAAGCTGGGCAAATGGCTGGACGGATCCATTTTTTTGATACGCCTTGGCGTGAGCCAAGTGTGGCAGTTTTTAAGCGGTCGGGCATCGTGCTGTGTAAACGCATGATGTGCCGAACCGAACGTGGCGATTGTCTGTTTCATTTGGGCGCCCCGTTTGAGCGCTGAAAACAACCTTTGAGAATTTATAAGATTATGTTTGGTATGCCGCTCTTAAAACGTTTCACGGTGTTGCTGACTTTGGCCTGCGCTTTGAGTCACGCTCAACTCGCTATTGCGGCCTATCCAGAGAAGCCACTTCGGTTGATTGCTCCCTTTGCACCTGGGGGTGGCACCGATCAAATGTCTCGGGCGTTGGGTGCAGGTTTAAGCAAAGTGCTTGGGCAAACCGTCGTGATTGAGAATAAACCCGGTGCGGGTACAGTGATCGGGATGGATCTTGTTGCAAGAAGTGCCCCTGACGGCTACACCTTGGTTTTGGCGACCTTTGCGCATGCTGTGAACAGCACCTTGCAATCAAAATTGCCCTACGACAGTGATCAAGCGTTTGCCCCAGTCGCTTTGATTGCCCGTGGGCCTAACGTGTTGGTAGTGCGTACTGAAAGTCCTTTTCAATCCGTCAAAGAGATTGTGGCCGCGGCGAACGCTCAACCGGGCAGGTTGACCTATGCCTCGCAAGGTAATGGCACCTCTGCACATTTGGCCGGTGAGATGCTTCAAAATTTAGCCAAAATCGAATTAACCCATATCCCGTACCGGGGTGCTAGCCTCGCGCTGACGGATTTGCTCGGCGGACAAGTCGATTTATTCATCGGCACGGCAGCAGGCGTATCCCCGTTGATCGCCAGTGGTAAATTACGCGCCATTGCAGTAACAAGTCCAAGCCCCTCGAGCGCGTTTGAAGGCGTCGTGACAGTGGCTGCGACATTGCCGGGTTACGCAGTTGAAAGTTGGTATGGTGTGTATGCACCGGCGGGCACGCCCGCGTTGATCATTGATGTGCTTAACGCTGCCATTCGACAGACAGTGAAAAATCCTGATTTCATTAAAAAGATCGAGAATGAGGGATTGACGATTTCTGTTGGGCCACCCTCAGCGCTTGAGCAGTACGTGCAAGCCGAAAAAAATCGGTGGAAGAAAATTATCCTTGAAAACAAAATTCAATAACGTTCTACGATAAGGCAACATGATGGATTACAAACTCCTTGAGATGGCTGTTCACTCAGGCATTGCGACGATCACCTTTAATCGCCCAGATAAACGAAACGCCATGAGCGATGATATGCGCTCAGAATTCATCCATGCACTTGAACGAACCGCCTCTGATAAAGGCATTCGTGCATTAGTGATTACGGGGGCTGGTAAAGGTTTTTGTGCGGGCGGTGACATTGCCGGCATGGAAAAACGTATGAGTGCGCCTACCGGTGAAATCGCCTTCAACGGCTGGCATAGGCAACAGCGGGTGCATCACACACAAACGCTCTTGCACACGATGCCCAAACCAACGATCGCTGCTGTCAATGGCTCAGCGTCTGGCCTAGGGGCCGATACAGCCTTAGCCTGTGATTTTTTAATTGGTAGCGAGTACGCAAATTTTACATGGTCATATATCAATCGCGGCATTATTCCCGATGGCGGTGGCATGTACCTTTTGCCGCGTCGTGTGAGCTTGTCGATGGCTACGCAGCTAATTTTTTCGGGTCGCCGTGTTGAGGCGGCTGAGGCACTGGCACTTGGTATCCTTGATCGACAAACCACGGCAGCGGCACTTGTTGCCGATGCGCAAGCTTGGGCGACAGAGTTAAGCCAAGGCTCGGGCACAGCGTTAGCGCTCAGCAAAACGATTTTGAATGAAACGTACGAGTCAACGGCAAATCAAGTATTTGCGCAGGGCAGTCAGGCTCAAGGTATTTGTTATACCAGTACCGAGCATCGCAACGCGGTTCTTGAGTTTTTAGCAAACAATAACAAAAAGGCTTAGCGGTTGATGAACACGATTTCTCGCTTAATGCGACCGCAGCGTGTCGCGGTAGTTGGCGCTTCGGCGGATGTCACAAAAACTGCAGGTAGGCCAGTAGCCTATCTCTTGAAACACGGATTTTCGGGTGATGTGTATCCCGTTAATCCCAAAGCGACTGAAATTTGCGGGTTGCCTTGTTATCCGGATATTGCCTCGCTGCCGAGTGTGCCGGATGTTGGGATTGTGTTGCTTGGCGCAGAGCGTGCACATCATGCTGTGAAAGAGCTTGCACAATTAGGCTGTGCTGCCGCAATTGTTTTGGCAAGTGGCTATACCGAAGTGGGTGAGGAGGGTGCCAGACGCCAAGCTGAGTTGCTTCAAGCCGCTGGCGCGATGCGGATACTGGGTCCCAATACGATTGGCTTGGTCAACATCACGGATCGAATTGTGTTGTCAGCCTCGGGTGCGCTAGAGATGGATCACTTTCCCTCAGGTGCGATCAGTCTGGTTTCGCAAAGTGGCGGAATCTTAGGCTCGTTGCTCTCACGGGCGTCTGCACGTGGGATTGGGCTGGCTAAAATGATTTCGACCAGCAATGAGGTTGATCTAGAGTTGGCTGATTTCATTGATTGGCTGGTGGATGATGAGACCACAAGGGTTATTGCACTTTACGTTGAAACCGTACGTGATACCCAAAAATTTCGCGTAGCTGCCTTGCGCGCTGCTCAAGCGGGTAAGCCGATTGTCGCCTTTAAAATTGGACGCTCTGAAGCAGGTGCTAAAGCGGCTATCTCGCACACGGGTGCGTTAGCAGGCTCTGACCGAATGTACGATGCGCTGTTTAAACAGACGGGCATCCTTCGGGCACAACGCTTTGACGAGTTGCTAGATATGCCCGCTGCACTCGCAACTGGGCGAACCTTACGCGGAAATCGAGTTGCAATCTTGACCTCGACGGGTGGCGCTGGAACATTGGTATCTGATGCGTTGGGCGTTACGGGTTTTGAAACTCCGCCTCCAGATGCTGAAACTGCTACAAAACTCAGAGCACTTCAAAAGGGTGACCATGCAGCACTTGATCGCAACCCTATTGATGTCACGCTTGCAGGCCTGCAGCCTGAGCTCTTAAAGGGTGCAATCAGTGCCGTGCTAGCGAGTCCGACCTATGATGCTTTGGTGGTGATCGTGGGTGCTTCAGCGCTTGCGATGCCTGAACTGATGTCAAACGCCATCAAAAGTTGTATGGCCTTATCTGACAAACCCATTCTTGCTTACATCAGCCCCCATGCACCACATATCGGTTCGCTGCTGACGCAAGGTGGCGTACCGGCTTTTTCTGCACCTGAAAGCTGCAGTGCTGCGCTTGTAGCGATGCTGCATGCAAGTCAAGCAAAGACGCCTGAGCCGGCTCAGTCAATCGTTACCCTTGATCCGTTAAGCGCGCTGCGCACCTGGCCCGGAGGTAGTTTGGATGAAGAGCAGGCAAAGCGTTTGTTCTCATCCTTTGGCATTACTTCGGTACGCGAGACCGTTGTGACGACACCTGAACAGGCGTTGGCGGCGCTGACGACCTTGGGTGAGCGTGCAGTTTTAAAAGTCCTGTCATCTGAGATCTTGCATAAAAGTGAGATGGGAGGCGTTGCTGTGAATGTATCAGCGGCCACTATTTCAAACCGTTTGCTGCAAATGACACAAGAGGTCAAAAATAAGTCAGGAATCACACCCGAACGATTTTTAGTGCAAGAGATGGTATCGGGTGGGATTGAAATTATTTTAGGCATGCATCGCGATGTGTTGGGCGTCGCGATCTTATTGGGTATGGGTGGTGTGACAGCTGAGCTCTTGCAAGACACCACTCTTCGCTTGTTACCCTCAGAGGGTGGCTTGTCTGTAGAGACGGCACGTGAAATGGCCATGTCATTAAAAACATGGCCGTTGCTAGATGGTTATCGTGGGCGTGCCAAAGCCGATGTCAACGCCTTGGTCGAAGCGATTGTTAATTTTTCATCAATGGTGGCGGCACTCGGGGATCGTTTACTTGAAGCCGAAATCAATCCGCTCTTTGTATTAGAACAAGGGCAGGGCGTTAAAGCAGCGGATGGGATTGTTGTGCTTGCAAATTCTTAGAGAATTTTTATTTTTTATTATCTGCTTATTTGCTGACCGGAAAGATTCGCTTGCGATTTTTCTACCGCGATCAAACTTGATGCTGCCAGATATCGGAATCACACACTGCACGTAGTGCGTTCGATTCTTACTCTGGGCGTTCGTCTCTAGAGCTTTTAAGGGCGATTAGTTTGTCGATCGCTTTAGTATCGTAGTCAAACTCTTCGTCGCTATCGCTTTTAAACCACTTCCAGACTAAAACAAATATAGAACCTAGACTGATTAACAATTCAAACATTGTTCTTAGTTTATTCGTTAACTCTGGAGTAATAATCGGCGTCTTGCTATCAAGATAAAGCTTAGTGCCCTCTGAGATCGGATGGCCAGAGGGAATCAAAATATCATCCTCTTCAAGTCCTTGACCGAAGCGACTTTCAATTTGAGGCCCGTATAGCGTTTTTAACAGCTCAACGATGGCCTTGGGTTCAACATTACGATTGGCGACTAAATGAAGATTTACCCCTGCCAGCGGTATGTTCTTTGGTGGTACGGGTGGAACAATGCTGTACGTGTACTCACTGAGCGTTACATCCGCGATCCATCCTAAGCGCTTCGCTAGCGCCGCAGGAAATGGCATGGCTAGGACCCGGTAATCATGTTTTTTGACAAAATAATCTACTAGAACAGACGGGGCATACGACACCTCAACAATAGCATCTGGTAATTTTTCAAAGCGCATACCAATCATTTCTTCATTTGAAAAATTCGTTTCTGCATAGTCTGAATCAGCAGTTAGTTTTAAATGCGTCAGTATTTGGCGGGCAAGCATTCGGGAGTTTTCTCCGCGTTCACCCATATTGATGACTTTACCTTTCAAGTCTTCTAGATTTGTGATGCTTGGTTTCACTAGAAAATGAATAAACTCTGGCGGCAAGGTTGCTACATGCCTGACATTTGGAAAAGTGTTGACGACGCCACCTGTGACTAAGGCCAGATCAATTTTTCCTGCGTTCACTAGATCTAAGGCGTCGAGCGAGCCAACTGTTTGTGCGACTTTTAACGAAACAAAACGTTGCGTTACCTCCTCTTGTAGAAGTTTGATGAGAAAATGACGCTCAGATAAAACGCTTCCACCAGTAATCGAAAGCACATAATTACGAGGAATTAGGTCAAAGATGAGTTTTCCAGAAATGAGCAGCAAGAGCGAAATCAAAGCGATTGCTAAATAACGCCTACCCTTTTGGTGACGTCGCGCTTTTTCTAAGTGCGTGATGACTTTTGTTTTCAGATCGGCCATCGCTACCTCACCCTCAATGCACCGCTTTCAGCCAAAAGCGTTTGGCCTTCGTTAGAAAGAACGAAATTTATAAACTTTTTAGAGATTTCACTTGAGTCATCACGAATCACCAAAAACAATTGTCGTATAAGTGGGTACAGGGCTAAGCCTATGTTTCTCTCATCCATGTCAATACCATCAATACTGAGTGGACTAATTTTTAAAGCTGGCCCTTTAGCCCTTAAATATCCCTGATGGCTAATAAAACCAATTGCGAATGGATCAAGAGAAACTTGTTCGATCATCGTCTGACTCGAGGACAACACTTTCGCACTTTCGTGAACTGATTCACCATCCAATAAGACTTGTTCGACGGTTCTCTTCGCAGTTATGTTGTCTTGTCGGCTATACAAATTGATAGGTGAGTCTGCGCCGCCCAGTTCCTTCCAATTTGTAATCTCGCGCAGAAATATCTTGCGAGCATTGGCTGTCGAAAGATTTTTAATGACCGAGTTTTCGTTTACGATGATCCCAACTGTTTCAATGCCGATGAGATGCTCTATAAAATCGAGTTTGTTTTCTGAAGAAAGATCATTGGACATCATTGCAAGATCAATTGATCCGCGTTCTAGCGCAATCAATCCTCCGTACGAGTAACCACCTTCTATCAGTAAATCAGCATCTGGATTGTGTTTAACGAATGCATCAATTAATCGAGCATCTAAAAATCGTTTAACGATCGTTGAGCCGCCGATTATCAACGGCTTGCGTCGACGGTGATTCAGTACTGAGTGGTAAAAGTTGGCGGCACCCAACGCGCAGATGACACCGATTCCCAGGCCGACTCCTTGGAGGACAGTTCTGCGTTTCATGAATTATCCAATTGAGATCCAACCCATTTCTCTGATAATTGCTTGTCCTGTATTTGGGGATACGCAGTAGTCAAGGAATCGTTGTACTAGGTCGCTTGAGTCACTCTTGCAGAACAACCTCAGCTCTTGGCTAAGCAAATATTGTTTTTTAGAAATCGTCTCGCTTGAAGGGTGCCGATCATTGATAAGCACAATCGTAGAGCCCGTCGCGTTAGCAGGGATCCAGCTTAAGTAGGCAATCGATTTGGGATTGTTGGCAACAGCCTGAGTAATCTCTTTACTATCGGCCAATGTTTGTGACTCGATCGTGATGTGGTAGTTTTCACCCATCACCAAACGGCGCCACGTAGCAAAAGATTGATGAGTTGGATGCGGTGAATAGAGTTCGATTTTCCCTCCATCAGTCCATCCAAATTCTTTCCAATCTTTTGCCCGTCCAGAGAATATCCGTTTGAGATCTAGTAGTTTTAAGTTTTTTATAGGATTTGACGGATGAACAATCACTGCAACGGCATCGTGTGCGATCAGTGTAAATTTGTATTCACCGTTTTTGTCGCGAACTCGTCTAGCCAATTCGTCGGGCATGTCACTAGAAACCATGCCAATATCTGCCGTACCATTGAAAATTGATTTGTACCCATGCAGACTATTACCTTTAGACAAGGTCAATGCGACGGATGGGAAATCAACCATGAATTGATACCCAATTTTTTGAATGACCGGAGTGACTGACTCCGATCCGCGAATCTGTAGCCGCTTTAAAGGACTTGACTGCACGTCTGACATGGATTGTCTGGCCTCCAGTGCCAGTACGACGGCTAACATAGCTTAACTTAGGTCGTGAGTCGCCCGAGCTTACTATAGTAAAAATATACGTGTAGCCGATAAAGGGTCCAATGCTCTCAATTACTCTCGAGATTTTGTTTGACGCAGGCTTCCGTTGCGGCCGTTGAATTGCAGTATTCAGGCATCTTTTTTTGAGTTATTTGTTTGAGATGATGCGTCTGGTATGTTCTTTGACTGTTTATGCATTAAAAATTCATTCATAAATTTTTGAGGTTCACCCGTCTCGAAGGCCTTGCCAAATTCTTCGACGCTATCAGCGATTGAATCCGCCAATGAGCGCTCTTCCCAGCGTCTGAGTAGGGTCTTTTGTTGCTTCAGCACGGCAGGCCCTAACGAGGCAAAGTTTTTCGCGATCTGCATGATACGTTGATCGATCGTGTCCAGAGCGACTGCTTCGGTAATCAGACCCCAGTGCAGAGCTTGCTCCGAGTTGATGTTTTCACCGCCCAGCAGCAGCCAGGCTGCACGCGCCTGGCCAATGAGTCGCGGCATTAGAGCGGCATGAATCACTGA
>CALQNE010000152.1 GCA_943331855.1 Bordetella parapertussis | reverse complement strand
GCGCACGTGTCAGATACGCGCGAGCCAATGACAGTTTCTGTTTAAGACTCGACGGCAATTCGTTCGTGTTGTCGCCCACCCGATACTCAAGTCCTTTTGGTAACTCAAGAATTTGCTCAAGGGCACCCGCCATATCTAGAGCCTGCCAAACTTCGTTATCCGATGCATCTGGTTTGGCAAGGCGTAAATTCTGAGCAATCGTGGCTCGGAATAATTGTGTGTCTTGTGGTGCATAGCCAATGATACGGCGCAACGCCATCGGATCAAGTTGACGGATATCAACATTATCAATCAAGATGGATCCAGCTTGAGGCTGATACATACCCAAGATCATTTTTAGTAATGTTGACTTACCACCACCGTTTGGACCACTCACTGCGATCAACTCCCCGGGATTGACTTTGAACTCAACACCCACCAGAGCTGGATCTACGTTCATCGAATATCGAAACGAGACACGCGCAAATTCCACAGCGCCCTGAACAGATCTAGAAGTCACTGCAGGCGCCTCGTCAGGACGCTCACCCTGAATTCGCATCAATCCATCAATCTGTCTGACTGCACTAGCCACACGTTCGATGCTCGTCATATTTGTGAAGACAGTTTGAATGGGACTCAGAACGCGCCACATCAGCATCATTGAGGCAATTAGAGCGCCAGATGAAACTGTTTGTGCCCATACGGCAGGTACTGTGGCAGTGACAATCGCTAAGGCCGAAGCCATCATCACAAAATAGGAAACGCTCACCAACAGAGAAGACAACTGCTCTGCTTTAAATGAAGCCATGGTTGCCGACGCTGAAATCTCGCGAAAGCGCTCAAGCCACAAACGCTGAGCACCACATTCTCGTACAACACGCATTTTTCCAACCATCTCTACGAGAAACTCATTACGTTTAGTAACGGCGCGGCTTACCTCAGCAACACGCTCTTTAGTACGTGCTGAAAAAACCCAGTAGAGTAATGCGTAAAGTGCGATCATGATCACAAAAATCAATAATGCGATCGGATTCAGGATTGATAAAGCGATGAGCAGCACAAGCGTTGCGGGTGACTCTAGCAGCGTAGAAGCAAGAGGGCCGGTAAACATTTGACGAATGGCTTCAAAACTCTCCAATCTAGAGGTCTGCGAACCAACGGACGCTCTCTCCGTATACGAAGGTGACATGCGTAGTACCTGCTGTAAGATCGTAGCCCCGAACAAATACTCAATACGCCCTGAGATATAAGCCAAAATCCGGGCACGGTGTCGCATGAAGGTGTAGCCTGACAAGAGTGCGATACAGGCTCCGATGGACAGGTAAATCAAAGTATCTTTTGCGCCAGATGGAATCACCGAACTGTAAACAATGGTCATGAACAATGGGCCTGCCATAATCACTAAACCAGATACCAGCGCTGACAAGGTCGCCTGCCCAATCAACGGAGCAAAACGTAACAAAACACGCGAAACCCACGATCGAGTGTGGATGAGCGAGTAGTCGACTTGCTCGTAGAAAAAAGCGCTACCCTCGAGGCTCAGATTTTTTTCAAGACGTACTTCTGCATCAGGATCGGTACAGACTCGCGTCATGTTGCCCGAGCGTGCAATTGCGACAAATGCCAAATCATCATCTGGTACAAACAAACAAGGAAATGAGCGAGATTCAATCGCACCGAGTTTGCAACGCACGGACTTCATCTGGTAGCCCATTTGCGCCATCGCGTTATGGAAACCTGATAAATCCAGTGTGTCAGTGTAATAAGGTAGTGATTCTGCGACCTCGCGGGCAGACCCGCGAGCGTTCATCAAACGCAAGAGCGTTGTCAGGCAAGCAGAAAAGTCTGTACGAGACTTGAACTGGCTACTGACTGTATCGTGCGTATGCTCCCAACGATTAACATCCAACGTATCATTTTTAAGAGGTGACTCGAAATATGCGCTACCCTCAACCGGTACGTAATTAGCAGGAAAGGCAACAGATAATCCTGCAGACTTGGAAGCAGCTACGCTCCCACTCGAAGGATTTTCTGGATCAATGAGAATCTGCGTCTCGCTTGGACGGGTATCGGAAAGATTACCGTTATGCAGATACAACAACCTTGTTGCAAGGCGTTGGTACGAAGGGCGCTGTGAAACAATAATGAGAGTGACTTTTCCACGCATCGACTCAAGAAAGCGTAAAAATAAGGCATCTCCCTCAGAATCAATAGTCGATGTTGCATCATCAAACAGGATAATGTTTGGATGATTGGAAAGTGCTCGTACGATGGCGATGCGCTGCCGATACCCTGGCGGCATTGAGTCTGCAGCCATATCACCGACCGTCGAATCCCATCCCTTAGGCATTTTGGCCACAAAATCACCTAAGCCCAGTGTCTTGGCTGTAGCGAGTGCGCGGACGATTCGGTCTGGATCAAACACACTGACGTTATCTAGCAGCGAGCCTTCAAACATCTGGGTATTTTGAGGTAGGTAACCAACGTACTCACTCGCCTCTGTCAGATCCAGAAACTTAATATCCTGCCCGTCTACCAATACACGGCCGGTATCCGGTTTGAGAACACCCGCTAATAATTGCAGCAATGTGCTGCGACCTGAACCACCATCCCCCACAATTGCGAGACACTCACCAGGTTCTATATTTAAGGACAAATTATCAAAAATATTTGTTTTAGATCCAGGAAAGCAATAGCTGACCCCTTCCAGTTGAATACTCGAGGTCGAGAAGTGCTTCTCAGTTTCTGCCTGTTCAATTGAAAACTTTTCTTTTGTAGATGGCGGCAATAAGGGCTCAGCCATCGCTTGACCCAATCCATCACGCAAGATTTTGTCCTGTTGATGTTTTGCCCACATACCACCCAGACGTTGCAAGGGCGCTAACGAACGCATGCCGAGCAAAATACAAGCAGCGAGTTCACCATTTGTCATCTGATTGTTGATGACCAACCAAGCACCAAGCGCGACGGTCAACATCGTCATCAGTGGAGAAAAAATATTGCCCAGGCCCGAGGACATATCCAGTGAATAGGTCAGACGCGACATCAAACGAGCACAGTTCTCTTGCAAGCGCTCGTGACGCCTAAGCATCAATGACTCCATGGTCATCGACTTAAGCGTGTGGATATTATTAAGTGTTTCGTTCAAAAAATTACTACGACGCAAATCTGCAGCTTTTTGTTCTATTACAAGTTCAGGGAAATTAACACTGTTTTTCCAAGTAATTAGTACGAAAACCGTATAACCAACGATTAGCAGGAGGCCCACCCACGGACTCAGCACTAAAACAATCAAAACATAAAGGAAGGTAAATGGCAGATCCATCAGTTGCTGAAAGGTCTGACCCGAGTAGTGGTATTTAAGAACTGAAATGGATTTAAAGCGATCCATCACCGTACCGGTTCCCTTACGTTCAAAATCATGCAATGGTTCGGCTAGCACACGTTCAGCCATGGCCATCATGGCACGATGCTCAAATCTTGCGGAAATCCATGCAGTTGAATAGGATCTGGAAACGCGTAGTAACGCTTCGACCGCCACAGCAAAAGCAACCGTCGCAGCAACTAGTGTCAAGGTGTCCATCGACTGATTCGGCAAAATCCGATCATATAACTGGAGCATCAGCAGAGGAAATGCCAATGCGAGTAAATTGATTACTACACTGGCTGCCATGATATTAGAACGCTCTCCGGCAAATGGAGAAAGAACGCTCACCGTTTGTTCGGCAGCGGCCTGTTTATTTAAACGTTCTTTGCGTGAAGAATTCTTAGAGCTTTGAGGCATGAAATTTTCCGTTATTCAAAGTGTGTGTTCAATACACAATGATTTAATACTCGTCATGAACGATTACTAACCGCTCAAGTCAGTTTTGAGAGGCTCAGGTATAGCTGGAGGTTGTAATGCTTTGAGCGGATCACTTACTAGAGGCGTCAACCCGGATTGCTCTTCTTTCGCAGGTGCACCGGTTGTAGTAACGCCTATCGCGGGATTCGGTTTAAGAGGTGAGTCAGATTTTTCAGCTGCTGCGGTCCAGCGTGCATCTGCGGCGGGTAATTTTCCCCCACCAAGACATGGATCTTTTTCAATATTGATGCCACCACCAATCGCTTTGTGCAAATCAACCGAAGCTCTGATCTGCTCAAAACGACCATTGATTGCAGCATCCTCAGCGGCGAGGACAGTTCCTTGAATTTGATACAGCTGAACATAATCCATCCCACCACGCTCAACGACGATACGACTCATATCAGCAAGTTTGTTCGCTCTCGTTCGCGAATCGTTCAAGGCACTATATTGTTTCGCCGTCAATGCCACACCAGCCAAACCGTCTTCAACATCACGCAAAGCAGATAAAACCGTATTCGCGTAAGCCTCAAGTAATTCGACATTTTTGGCACTTGCTAGCGTGACTTCAGATTTACGTTTTCCGCCGTCGAATACGTTTTGTACAAGGTTCGAGCTGAGGATATAAAACAAACTCTGAGGAGCTGTAATCGTGGAAAGCAGAAAACTGCCGTAGCCACCCTGAGCAGACAAGCCGAACGAAGGTAATAAATTCGCACGCGCTGCGTACAAATCTGCCTGAGCGGCTTCAAGCGCTGCTTCTGCACGACGAATATCAGGACGACGGCATAACAAATCTGAAGGTAGACCAGGCTCTACAACTGGGGTCTTTGCTGCTTCAACCGAAATGCCTTTCAGTTTCAACGTAGAGGGCGTTCTACCAATCAATAGAGCCAGACGATTGAACGCACGCTCACGCTGTAACTTAAGATTTGAAACTTGTGCATCGGTGTTGCTTTGCAAGATAAATTGCTGCGAAACGTCAATCAATGTAGAGTCGCCACGTTCCATTCTTCGAGTCAAACCACGTCCAACGTTACGGATCGTTTCGAGGTTTCGTTCACCTACGGAGATGCGCTCATTAAAAGACATCACCTGGAAGTACGTTGTGATGACATCACCCACCAAACTTAATGCAACCGCTTCACGATTAAATTCACTGGCCAGAGCTTGTGAGTACGCCGATTTACTATTGAAACCTCTCTTACCCCATAAGTCGACTTCATAATTGACCATCAATCCAGCTTGCCATACGGGCTGAGTCGTCCAAGCATCGCTAGTTGGAGCGTATCCAACGCCTTGCGCTGGGCCTTGATTTCTGTACCCTCCCATCATGTCAATGGTTGGCGACTGAGCAGCCTTGACAATGTCGGCCTGCGCGCGTGTCTGTGAAACGCGGGCCACTGCAACTCGCAAATCAAAGTTGTTTGTCAGTGCCGTATCAACAACCTCGTTGAGTTCCTCACTACCGAATTCCTGCCACCACTGCTCTTTAGGGCGAGGCAGGCTTTCAGAAGGCTGGCCTTTAAAGCCGCCAGAAAGCCAGCGCACATATTCCGGCCCGTCAGGGGCGTCGCCCTCTTCTTTGATTGGTGCTGTACAGCCAGTAGCTAAAAAGATCGCGCACGAAATAACCAATGATAAGCGTGTCAAGCGAACAGGACCGCACGCTGCGGCTTGATCAATCAGATTTTCAATTTTCTTTAAGTGCATCTAAATAAACCGTTAATGACCGAATTACGTTGCGTAGCCATATACCCATTGATTTTTTAGACGGATACACTTGTTCGCTAACCCGACTTCTAGCGCAAAAAATCCGCAAGAAAAGTTATAGAACTAATTCTAAGAATTCAGTATCGCTTTGAATACTATTACTGCCTCTGGAAACGAGCATTGTTGTAATTTATTTACGGGACTAAAAACCTACTTGGATAAACAGATAACAACTAGCATGACTAGTACTTAAGTACCATGCAAACAAACTTTTATTGAATCAATTCAATCTTATTTGCTTAGTCGTTAGCAAGTACGGATAATCACAGAACGATCAATCACATCAATCAAACAGATGACTGCGCACATCAACGATAAGAACTTAATTCACCAGTTGTTAAAAATCGGCGCTCTGCTCAGCAACGAAAAGGATATCAATCATCTTTTTGAAATCATTATTCAGTCTGCGATGGATGTGACACACGCAGATGGAGGCACGGTCTATCGACTGACTGATGATCTCAAACTTCGTTTCGAATTAATGCGTACGCGAAGCAAAAATGTACATCTCGGTGGCGAGAGCGGTCGCGAAATTAGCATCCCTCCAATGTCCTTGTTTAACACTCAAGGCGAACCAGAGCTTTCAAAGGTCGTCTGCTATGCGGTCAACAAGGCTGAAGCCGTCAATATTCCTGATGCGTATAACGCAACTGATTTTGATTTTTCAGGGACACGGGCTTTTGACGCAAACAACGATTACCGGTCGCAGTCGTTCCTGACTATCCCAATGAAAACCCTCGAAGGTGAAATCATTGGTGCGATGCAGCTGATTAATGCAACCGATCCCGAGACAGGAAAAATTATCCCTTTTTCAGTTGAGGTGCAGGAGATTGTCGAAGCACTCTCGTCGCAGCTCGCTGTAGCACTCACTAATCGACTATTGATTGATCGACTGCAAGAGCTTTTCGAGTCGCTGATCAAATTAATCAACCAAGCGATTGACGACAAATCACCCTACACTGGCGGGCACTGCAACCGCGTTCCAGAGTTAACGTTAATGCTCGCTGAGGCTGCAAATAAATGTTCTGCAGGACCTCTAAAAGATTTTACGATCAACGATGACGACCGCACTGAGTTGCGTATTGCCGGCCTGTTGCATGACTGCGGAAAAATCTCTACTCCAGTTCATGTCGTCGATAAAGCGACTAAGTTAGAAACTATTTTTGATCGTATTGAATTTATCCGACTTCGCGCTGAGATAGTTCGTCGCGACACACAGCTCTCACTCCTAAAAAATGAAATCACTCAGCGTGAGGCAGAGGCGCACTTACAAAGTTTGCACGAAGATTGCGCTTTTCTGGAAAAGTGCAATATCGGTTCTGAATTCATGAAAGATCCCGATGTTGAGCGCGTGCAAGCGATAGCAGAAAAATATCAGTGGGTAAATTTATCTGGTCAGTCAACACCGTTTTTGACTGAAGATGAAGTTAAAAATCTAACGATCCGCGCCGGCACATTGACAGGTGCGGAAAGAGAAATTATTAATCACCACATTGACATGACAATCGCCATGCTTGAGCAGCTGCCCTGGCCGCGTCATTTGAAAAACGTGCCTGAATATGCAGGCGGTCATCACGAAAAAATGGATGGTAAAGGTTATCCTCGCGGGCTGAAACGCGAAGAAATGTCGGTGCAGGCTCGCTGCATGGGCATCGCTGACATTTTTGAAGCCCTGACTGCCGTAGACCGACCGTACAAGAAAGGCAAAACACTCAGCGAAGCACTCGATATTTTAGGCAAGATGAAACTGGGGCAACATGTAGACCCTGATTTGTTTGACGTGTTTGTCTGGGATCGAGTGTATGAGGATTACGCAAAACAATTTTTAAATTCTGAACAAATTGATGCGATCGATTTCGAGAAAATTCCTGGCTATCAACCACCGCCAGAAAACTATTACGCTTAAGTATCAAAATAGATAGCGACTATATTTTTTATTTATTTAATGTACCGATACTAGTTCTGCCGACGGGACACAACCGTCAATGGCTAAAGTGCTGCTGTACAAATACAAACAGCTCTAGACGATTAGTCAGTGCAAGCTTGCTATAAATGGAGGTCAAGTGATTGCGCACGGTATTTTCACTGATTTTTAGTAATATCGCGGTGCTGCGTAGCGTTTGTCCAGCACCGTTAACGACCGCCTGAATAATTATTTTTTCTTTTGCGGTCAGTAGCGCAATCCGAGCTTGCTCGGGTGTCAACTCCTTTGCACCGCCAAGTGAACTCAATATGCGGGAGGTTGCAAGTCGGTTAAGCCAGAATTCGCCCGCATAGACTTTGGTCATGGCTTTAAGAAGCTGGCCAAAATCTGCGTCTCGTCCCAACACACCCCTAACCCCTTCTTTAACCCAGACCTCAAGTTGTGGTGAATCTTCGTCTAGTGTTAGCAAAATGATTTTTGCATTGGTTAAAGGAGCTATCTGACTGATCAACCCGGAATGTTCGGCCGTTGGATCGAGCAAGATAATGTCGACTTGCTCTGAGGAGGTTTGCAGCAACTCCATCAAATCCAAACCCCGACCGAATGTCGATGCTACGCGAAAATTTTTATCCGTATTAATCAAACGGGTCAGCGCACTTTGTATAATGCGACTAGGATGAACAATCAGGATTTTTATTTGCATTTAT
>CALQNE010000151.1 GCA_943331855.1 Bordetella parapertussis | reverse complement strand
GATGCCGCAGATGAGGTTGACCCGATTGCGCTGCGGGCGCTTAAGAAAGAAGTGATTAAGTTGGGCTTGTTTGGCTACAACATGCCCCAGTCCCTTGGCGGGCCCGAATTATCTGTGGCCGCGCAAAGCGTGATTGATGAAGAGTTAGGGCGCACGACCATGCCCTTGGCGGAAGTGTTCGGACACCTGCCAGGCTCGTTGCGTATGGTCAATGACGATCAGCGTGAATGGCTGGTCAAACCACTCATGCGCGCTGACACTACGATTGCGTACGCTTTGACCGAGCCGGCTGCGGGTTCTGACCTGTCGGCGATCGCAACGCGGGCAGACAAAGTCACTGGGGGCTGGCGCTTAAACGGCACCAAACATTTTATTTCAGCGGCTGAGCACGCAGATCATTTAATTGTTCTGGCGGTTACCGATAATCAGGCACCGCTTAAGTCAAGGCTAACCACCTTCATTATCGAGCGTGGCAACCCTGGCTGGAAAATGCTCAGACGCTTTCGCAAGATGGGTTGGCATGGCCACCCCTTGTCTGAATTGGCGCTCGATGATTGTTTTGTTTCGGATCGTCAGGTGTTAGGGCAGCCAGGCCAAGGCTTCTTAACCATGATGGCGACGATTAATAATGATCGACTGATGGTTGCCTGTAAGTGTGTCGGCATTGCGCAGGCGTTAACCGATTTGGCGCTGCCCTATGTGCGGCAACGCAAAACATTTGGTTCGGCGCTATCCGAGCATCAAGCGATTCAGTTCATGTTGGCAGACAACGACGTTGAGCTGGATGCGGCGCGCTTGTTAACGCAAAAAGCGGCTTATCTGGCTGATCAAAAAAACACAGAGTTTCGCATCGCAGCCTCGCGTGCCAAGCTCTATTCCAGTGAAATGGCCGGGCGCGTGGCGGACAAGGTCATGCAGATCTTTGGTGGCGCGGGCTACATGGCAGATTTACCCATCGAGCGGTTTTATCGCGATGTCCGGGCGTTTCGGATAGGCGAGGGCACTTCTGAAATGCAGCGACTGCAAATTGCCCGACATGTGATTTTGAACTGACTGGACGGTATTGCTTAAGCACCTGCTGTCAAAAAATCTAACATTGCTTTGTTGACCGCCTCAGCATTTTCATATTGTGCCCAGTGTCCGGCCCGATCGATTTTTTGAAGCAGTGCCTTGGGCAAAGCGTCTTGTGTGAGTTGCATGCGATCTTGCAGGGTGGGGTAGGCATACTGGTCATGTTCACCCCACATGATCTGTATGGGGCAATTCACTTTTTTTAGATTCTCGAGCAGGATTGGACTCAGACTCAGCGGGCGACTATCAAAGCGTGTTTCTTTGATATGAATTCGGTGCATCGCGATCATTTCGTCGGTGATCGACTCTGGGTAGTACAACATAATGGCTTTGAGGTTATGACGCATGACCTCTTCCTGCGCCGAAATCGAGTCACCGGCACTACGCATGCTGCGGGTGTCAATGGGTATCGCGCGTTTGACGCCAAATCCAGCGGGCCCCACCACACTCATTTTTTTTAACCGCTGACCGAACCTAAGCGCCAGGCCGCTTGAGACCACTGAGCCGAATGAAAAGGCGCCAATCATAAAGGGCTCTTGCGTGAACGAAAAGGTCTGAAGCTGCTCAAAGACATGATCGATGTAGTGATCTGAGTCAACACCAGGCGGGCAATCCGGCGATGCGCCAAAGCCCGGTAGATCAATGGCCCACACCCGATAGTGTTGGGCGAGGGCGTCTGTATTTCGAATCCAATGCTTTTGCGAACCTGTGCCGCCATGCACGAGTAAAAGGTTTTCTCCGCGGCCCGCCACGCTGTACGAAAGAGTAGGTTGAGTGTTTGACATGTGTGTACGATTATTTTTTTATGCCTAAGATTTCACTTAACACTTCATCGGTATGCTGTCCTAACGTCGGTGCGGCACGAAGATACTGCACAGGTGTTGCCGAAAAATTCATGGGGCTTGCTGTCGTTGGGCTTGAACCGCCCGTAGGATGCGGGATGTTTTTCCAGATGTCGCGCGCAATGACTTGCGGATGTGCAAAGACCTGGTCAATGGTTTGGATCGGTCCGCAGGGCACACCAACGGCTTCGAGCTTTTCAATCCACGCATCACGTTCGCCTTCTGCCATGAGGCGTTCGAGTATTGGGATCAGTTCGGCGCGATGAATAATACGTGCGTGGTTGGTCGCAAACTTTGGGTCCGTTCCGTATTGGGTAATCCCAAGTGCCGTGCAGAAGGACCTAAATTGCGAATCATTACCGACTGCGACAATCATGAAGCCATCTGAAGTTTTAAACACCTGATAGGGCACCACGTTTTGATGCGCGTTACCAGCGCGCGTCGGAGCGACACCAGTGGTCATGTAATTTAGATTTTGGTTCGCGAGCATTGCGATATGGCAATCTAATAAGGCGATATCCAGACGTTGCCCCAAGCCACTGCGGCTGCGTTCTTGAATTGCAGCCAAAATCGCGACCGAGGCATACATGCCGGTGATGATGTCGGTGACGGCTACCCCCGCTTTTTGAGGGCCACCTCCAGGTAAGTCATCGCGCTCACCGGTGATGCTCATCAGGCCACCCATGCCTTGGATCATGAAATCGTAACCAGGCCGTTCGGCATAAGGCCCCGTTTGACCAAACCCCGTGATCGAACAGTAGATCAACGCGGGATAGTCTTCCTTCATGCTTTCATAATCCAGGCCATATTGCTTGAGCCCACCAACCTTGAAATTTTCAACTAAAACGTCGCAATGCTTGGCAAGTTCTTTGACGAGCTTGACGCCAGCTTCGCTTGCGAGGTCAATCTCAATCGAACGCTTATTACGGTTCGTGCTGAGATAGTAGGCGGCTTCGGCCGTATCGTTGCCGTCTTGATCTTTTAAATACGGTGGCGCCCAGGCGCGGGTATCATCCCCAAATTTTGGGCGCTCGACTTTAATGACGTCGGCACCGAGGTCAGCCAGATTTTGCGTGCAAAAAGGGCCGGCCAAAACGCGTGACAAATCCAGTACCCGGATACCTGCGAGCGGCGCGAGTCGTGTTGACCCGGCCGGTGTATTGCTTTGACTTTGTGACATAGGTTGTCGCTGAGTGAGGTGTATGCGCGCTTAAGCCTTGATCCCTGCATAGCCGTGGCTCAAGACCATGATGTCGCGCTCTTTAACTTTGGCACGAAATCTGATGGCTTCCTTGCCGTCGCGCCACATTTCGCAAATCAGTGTTTCGCCTGGAAATACCGGTGACGAAAAACGTGTGTCCATTTGCGTTAAACGTGTCGCGTCGTGATCGCAGGCGGCCTGAACAATTGCGCGTGCCGCCACACCGTAGGTGCAAAGGCCATGCAGAATAGGACGTGGGAAGCCAGCGTTTGCTGCCACTTCTAAGTCGGCATGCAAAGGATTGTTATCTGCGCAGAGTCGATAAATCAACGCCGCTTGAGGCAGGGTGGGTAATTCACAAACCAAATCTGGTGCGCGGTCTGGGGTGGCTTGCAGAGCGGCTGGAGCCTCGTCGCTTTGACTTAAACCACCATCACCCCGACAGAACGTTGTAGATGCAATCGTCACATACAGGTTGCCCTCGGGGTCATGCAGGGTCCGTTCTGATAAGACCAAGGCACCTTTGTCGGCGCCCTTGTCGATCACATGGGTGATGCGTCCGCGACCAATCACGCGACCAGAGGTCGGCAACGGACGATGAATCTTCAGACGCTGCTCTCCGTGCACAAGCTTGACCCAGTTCACGCCCGCTTTAGGATCTTTCATCCAAAAGCCGGGGTAGCCCAACACCACAGCCATCGTTGGAAACGTCTGCATGTTTTTTTCGTAGACGTATTTCAACTGGTCGCGATTGGTCGGCTCTTGCCCAAAGCCTATGCCGAGCGCATACAAAATACTGTCGTTCTCGGTGTAGGTTTGATCAACCTCTGGAAACTTCCAGTTTTTGATATTGTGATAATCCATGATCAGATTGGATCCCAGTCGATGGCATCGGGTGAGCGATCAAGCGCCATGAAGTGATGGCGCATCGCAGGTGCGGCGATTTCGGCGATCGATTCGGGCGTCCAGCCAGTACTCATGTGCACTGAACGGATCGGACGTGGCTGGCTAAAGAGCATGATTTCGTTTGCGCGCACACCGAAAATTTGACCAGTGACATCTTTTGCTTCTGGGCTTGCTAGGTACACGGCCATTGGGCCAATCTTGTTAGCATCCATTTTTTGTAATTTTGTCACGCGTGCTTTTTCTTCAGGAGTATTTGCTGGAATTGAGCTAGTCATCCGGCTCCAGGCGAAAGGCGCGATACAGTTTGAGCGCACGTTATAGCGTTGCATATCCAGTGCGATCGATTTTGACAACGCAGCAATACCAAGCTTGGCAGCCGAATAATTGGCCTGGCCGATGTTTCCAATCAAGCCCGAGGTTGAAGTCATATGCACAAAGGCACCCGACTCTTGCTCGCGAAAGTGATTCGCTGCAGCGCGACTAACAAAAAATGTGCCATTTAAATGGACATCAATCACTTGGCTCCATTCTTCATCGCTCATTTTATGAAACACGCGGTCGCGCAAGTTGCCCGCATTATTCACAACGATGTCAATGCGCCCAAAGTGCTGAATCGCGGTTTCGATAATGCCGTTTGCGCTGGCGCGGGTTGAGACGCTGTCTGTGTTGGGTACGGCCTGGCCGCCCGCCGCAATAATCGCATCGGTGACTTGTTGGGCAGGACCCGCACCGGCACCCGGGCCTTCACCTGAAAGCGTTGCGCCGATATCGTTACAAACGACTTTCGCACCGGCCGCAGCCATCGCCATAGCAATACCGCGTCCAATTCCGCCGCCTGCGCCAGTGACCACGGCGACTTTACCTGCCAACATTCCACTCATTTCATGCTCTCCAGTCCAATCGTTTGCACGATCTATTTGCATGGCACCCGTTGTGCCACAAAAAAATAACCCTTCTTGCAGGGTATTCTATCGCTAACATAGTAGAGTTAATCTGAGGCCGGCGGTGTTCAGCATTCATAAGGTCAGACTTAAGTGTTTTGGAATATTGCGCAGCTATTGGTCTTGTATAGAAAATCAGGGATAACCCTAAATAGGTAGATGACAGATGTTAAATCAAACGTTTTTTCGAGCTCTTTCTGTTGTGCTTGCGATTGTTGGCTTGGCGGGCAGCGGATTCGCGGCCTTTGCCCAAACGCAGACGAAGTGGCCTGATCACGCAGTGACCTTTATCGTGCCTTTTCCGCCAGGCGGCCCGGTAGACACGACGGCGCGGTTGACTGCGCAACCCCTGTCACAGCTTTGGTCTGTGGCGACGCCGATTGAAAATAAAGCAGGCGCCGGCGGCATTGTCGGTGCGCTCGCTGCGGCGAAGGCCGCTCCGGATGGCTACAGTTTTTTCTTTGCTGCGATTCACCACGCGATTTTGCCTAACTTGAAACCGAACCTGAGCTACGACATTCAAAAAGACTTCGTACCTGTTGGTTTGACCGCACGCTTTCCGATTGTGTTGGTGGTGCATCCCAGTGTGCCCGCCAAGACAGTCGCTGAGTTGATCGCCTACTCAAAGGCAAACCCGACCAAGCTGTCGTACAGCTCGTCTGGTACCGGCGGCGGTACACACTTGGCGGGTGAGTTATTTAACAGTATGGCGGGCACTACCATGCAACACATTCCCTACAAGGGCAGTGCGCCTGCGATGCAGGATCTTGTCGGAGGGCAAGTGCAGGTGATGTTCGCAGACGCGATCTCAGCCATGCCCTTTATCAAGTCCGGTAAAGTGCGTGCGTTGGCTGTCGGCAACGCAGCGCCATCGGCTTTTTTTCCTGAGCTTCCCACAATCGCCGCGTCGGGCTTGCCAGGCTATGAGGGGTACTCGTGGACTGGCGTTTTTGCACCTGCAGGGACTGCGCCTGCAATCGTGCAGCGCGTCAATGCTGATATGAACAAGGTGTTGTCTGACCCTAAAACTGCTCAAGCCTTAATGGCTGCGGGCGCTGAGCCCGCGCCAGGCACGCCAGAAGAATTTCGTACATTTCTAGCCCACGAAATTAAAAAATGGGGCGAGACAATTCGCAGCGCGAATATCAAAGTTGAGGACTAAATACGCGGCTAACGGAGAATGTCGCGTTTAGCTTGCTCGTACTCGGCGATGAGTTGATCGACCAAATCATGCACCGACATAATGCAGTCGATCGCGCCAACGCCCTGGCCTGCGCCCCAGATGTCTTTCCAGGCTTTGGGGCGTAAATCTTTATTTAAGACGACGGTGCCGCCCACTTTGGCGGCCAGCACATCTTCGGGTTCGATGCCGGCTGCAATAATGCTTGCCTTCAAATAGTTTCCTGGTACTCCTGTGAAATAGGGGGAGTACAAGATCTCGGCTGCATCGGCCTCAACAACCATATTTTGATAGCGTGCGGGCGCCATGGATTCGTGTGTTGCAATGAACCGTGTGCCTAAATACGCAAAGTCGCAGCCTAAGGCGCGAGCCGCCAAGATGTCTTTGCCGTGCGAAATGCATCCCGACAAAATAATCGGGCCATTATAAAATTGACGGATCTCATTGACCAACGCGATTGGGTTGAGGGTGCCAGCGTGACCACCAGCACCACTTGCAACCAGAATAAGTCCGTCGACACCTGCGTCAATCGCTTTGCGGGCATGACGCGCATTGGTGACATCATGTAAGACGAGGCCGCCGTACGGATGTACGCGATCGACTACTGTGTTTGGTGCATGCAGCGAGGTAATGAAAATGGGCACTTCATGCTGAGCGCAAATTTCAAGATCGCTTTCCCAGCGAGGATTTGACGGATGCACAATGAGGTTGACGCCAAACGGCGATACCACGGCGCGCGGGTGCTGCACTTTGTATTCTGCCAGTCGCGACTTGATTTCGGTGAGCCACTTTGGTAGCTCTTCTTGAGGACGGGCATTGAGTGTTGGAAATGTGCCGATCACTCCAGCGGTGCATTGGGCCACGACCAGATCCGTACCTGAGACCAAAAACATGGGAGCCCCAATGACGGGGAGGCGAGTTTGGGCTAACAAATGTTGCAAGGTCGAAACGGTATGCACGGACAGGTCCTGATGATGAGTTAAAACGGTGCTAACAATATTATTGCTGCAGATTACCTTTGATGATGACGCGTTCCCACATTGCGTATTCACGCATAATGCGCGCGTTCAGTTCTTTAGCGTTCACTGAGTCAATCGTATAACCGCCATCTTCGATCGCTTTGCGAAAAGCTGGATCGTGCTTGACGATTTCAATGGCGTTTGAAAGTTTTGCCACAACTTCTGCAGGTAGGTTTTTAGGGCCGACGACGGCCAACCAACCTACTACCTCATAGTCTGCGATGCCCGCTTCGATCATTGTCGGAACATTTGGCAGACTTGGGTTTCGCTCTTTTGAGGTGACCGCTAAGGTACGCGCTTGCCCGCTTTCGACAAACACTTTGCCAGTGCTCGTGATATCGAACATGAAGGTGATCTTGCCGCTAATCACGTCCATCATCGCAGGCGAGTTTCCTTTATAAGGTACGTGCAGCATTGGCGCATTGGTTGATTGAACCAAAAGCTCGGCTGATAAATGGTTTGATCCGCCAAATCCGGCCGATGCGAACGAAACCTTGTCTGGATTTGCTTTCGCATAAGCAACAAGCTCTGCAACGGTTTTTGCAGGAATCTGCGGCCCGATCAACAGCATATTGGTGTAGTTGACGACCGCACTCACGATGGTGAAATCCTGACGCGGATCAAAGAGTTTGGTGCGTTGAACGATCGGCGAAATCGTCATCGTAGGGCTAGCAATAAAGTTCAGTAGGTAGCCGTCCGGGGTGGCTTTGGCAGTGACGTCTGCGCCAACCATGCCACTTGCCCCAGCGCGGTTTTCGACGACTACCGATTGTTTGAGTTGTTCGCCCAAAAAACGAGCAAACGTTCGCCCGGTTGCATCAACTGGCCCAGCCGGCGGGTAGCCGACGATGAGTTTGACGGGACGTTCTGGCCAGTTCGCTTGCGCATAAGCGAAAGCACTGAGGCAGCTTGACACTAACAATCCGCCCACCACGCGTATTGCAAAGGAGCGGGCATGAGATAACAGCTGTTTTGACATGAGTATTCTCGGTATTTGTTTTAATTGTTCTATTGAATAGTCGCGCCAGAATCTTTGACAGCCTTGTTCCATTTGACCAACTCGTTTTCGATCAACGTGCCAAAAGCCGCAGGCGTTGAACCAATGGTCGAGTACCCACTTTCTGCTAACTGACTGCGCACTTTGGGGTCGGCAGCGACTTCAGAAAACGCTTGGCTAATTCTGTTAATCGCGG
>CALQNE010000150.1 GCA_943331855.1 Bordetella parapertussis | reverse complement strand
GCACGATGCGTGCTGTTTTACCCGCGATGTCAGCCCGCAAGCTAGGGGTGATCGTCAATATGTCGGGTCGCGGTGGCAAGCAACCGACAGCCACACATTTGCCGGGCGGTTGCGCAAACGCCGCGGTGAATTTATTGGATAAGGGTGTGGCGGACGCTTACCTGCCTTTTGGCATTCGAGTTAATACTGTTGCACCCGGGCCGATCGCTTCAGAGCGTTTAGAACAGATGATGAAATCGACAGGTGCGATGTCTGAGCGTAGCGCGCAAACCTTTAATCGACCCGGAACCCCCGAAGATGTGGCCGAGGCCACGTTGTGGCTGCTTTCTGATCAATCTCGACATGTGACGGGGGCAATTATTCCTGTCGATGGCGGGGCAACCTATACGGTTTGAAGGCGACTAGACGCATATGACTTCTCTGGCAGCGATTCCTGACGGCTTTACCCCGATTTTTATGGTTGAGCCGTTCACGACGCTCATCGGACCCATCTATTCAAAGCCTGATGGTGCTGACATGTTTAGGTTGGGGTTTCGTGTGGTCGAAGCACATTTGAATATTGAGCGCGTTGTACATGGCGGCATGCTCTCGACCGTGGCAGATCAGGCAATTGGCGTCAATGTTGCGCATGCAAACAACCAGTCAAATGATGTTTTGACGATTCACTTGTCGGTCGATTTCATTAGCCCAGCAGTATTGGATGACTGGGTGGAAGCCAGCGTGACATTAAGCAAAATTAGCGGTCGCGTGCGCTTTGGTAACTGCGAGTTACGCGTTGGCGATCGCTTGGTGCTCAAAGCTTCTGCGATTTTTACCGCGCGGGTTCATAAAGTTAAATAGCAAGCTTCGTGTCTATTCGGGTACAAGGCCAGAATCCGCAAAGGCTTTTGCCCATCCCTTCAATTGCACTTGCATAAAGTCAGCTAATTCTTTAGGGGTCGAACCACCTAGGTCGAAGCCTTGACGGGCGATCTTTTCGCTGACCTCGGCGTTGCGCATTGCCGTATTGATTGCCTCACTCATGCGCGTGGCAATTGTGGGGGGTAGGTTCGCGGGTCCGAACAAGGCTGCCCAAGTATCGGCACCAAGTGGCGGCACGCCAGCCTCATCTGCCGTGGGTACTTCGGGCATCAGCGCTGAGCGTTTGGGCAATAAAATTGCAAGTGCTTTGAGTTTGCCTTCTTTAATATGCGCTTGGGTGCTTGTTGGCGTGGCAAAGGTTAATTGCACGTGCCCTCCAAGAATATCGTTGATGGTCGGGCCTTCGCCTTTGTAAGGGATCAGGTTTAAATCCATCTTCGCATTGTCTTTCAGCTTGGTGAACATGAGCTGTGTCACGCCGCTATAGCTGCCGTAATTGAGTTTGCCAGGATTGTTGCGACCGTAGGCGATCAGCTCGGCGGCGGTCTTCACTGGAACTGAAGGGCTAGCGACTAAAACATAGATATAGCGTCCGACCAGTGAGATGGGTGTGAAGTTTTTAATCGGGTCGTAGGGTGGATTTTTTTTAAGTAAAGGCACCTGCATCATTGGCGTGTTTGAGGCCAAAAAATAGGTGTGCCCATCGGGTTCGGCGCGCATGACATATTCGGCTGCGATCGCACCATCTGCGCCTGGTTTGTTTTCGACCACGACCGGCTGGCCGAGAGACGTCGTCATGGATTGACTCAAAATACGTGCAACGACGTCTGTTGAGCCGCCCGGTGGAAACTGCAACACAATACGAATGGGCTTTGTAGGCCAAGTTTGAGCGGTTGCGAGTGTTGTCATGCTCAGTGAGGCGAGGACGCTACTGAGCAAGGCAACTGGACGCAGAAATTTCGAGAACATAGAGCACCTTCTAGTGGGCGTTGAGGCAGAATTGCATGACCTGTTGTAGGTGCGATCTTAATACGCTTCGGACACTCTTGCCTATTTCAACTAAAATCCAAGGCATATCTTTCTAAGGGATAACCCATGCTGCTCTATGACATGACTAGCGCCATGAATCCTCGCCGTGTGCGAATTTTTTTGGCTGAAAAAGGGCTTTCGATCCCGACTCGACAAGTCGATGGCTTGAATAAAGAAAATATGCAGCCAGAATTTTTGTCAAAGAATTCATTAGGAAAAACTCCGGTTCTTGAATTAGATGATGGGACCTTGTTGACAGAGTCCATTGCGATCTGCCGTTATCTCGAGGCGTTACATCCTGAAAAGCCATTGTTTGGACGCAACGCACTTGAGCAGGCTCAGGTCGAGATGTGGACGCGTCGTATGGAGTTCGACATTGTGATGCCGATCATTACTAACTTCAGGCACACTGGAGCGTATTGGGTTGGTCGCTCACCGCACGAACCGGTTTGTGGTGAGTTTTATCATGCGCGCGCGCTAGAGGCGTTTGAGTGGCTTGACCGAGAGCTCGACGGAAAAGAGTTCATCGCAGCAGACCATTACACAATTGCGGATATCGTGGCGCAGTGCGGATTCTTGGTCGGCAAAGCCACGGGCACCCGAATTCCTGCTGAGCTTAAAGAATTAACACGTTGGTACAACGCAATGGTGGCTCGTCCCACTGCGCGGGCCTAACATGAACGCATCGGTCAAGGCGGCGGTGGCGCAGAAAGTTTGCCTGATCGTCGGAGCCGGTGATGGCACGGGGAGTGCGGTTGCGAAGCGCTTTGCACAGGCTGGTTACGTTGTCTGTGTCACTCGACGAACTCCCGATGCGAGCCAGGGTTTGCTTTCAGCCATTCATGGCTCAGGGGGACGTGCCTTGGCGTTCACGCTTGATGCACGCCACGAGGATGACGTCATCAACTTATTCAAGAAGATTGAACAAGACGTCGGAGCACTTGAGGTCGTTGTTTTTAATGTGGGCGGTAACGTACGTTTTCCACTTTTAGAAATGACGGCACAAAAATATTTCAAAACCTGGGAAATGTGCGCGATGGCTGGATTTTTAGTGGGTCGCGAGGCTGCGCGGATGATGCTTCCCAGGAAACGTGGCACGATTTTATTCACAGGTGCAACGGCGAGCTTACGCGGTGGAGTCGGCTTTAGTGCCTTTGCGGGCGGCAAGGCTGCGCTCAGAGCGCTTGCTCAAAGCATGGCACGCGAGTTTGGTCCGCAAGGCTTGCACGTCGCGCATATTATTGTGGATGGTGTGATTGACTCTGAACGGGTACGCACGACGCAACCTGAACGGGTAGCGGCCCTAGGCCCTCAAGGTTTGGTTGAGCCTTCGAGTATCGCGCAGGCGTATCTTTGGTTGCATGAGCAGCGCCCAGATGCCTGGACCTTCGAACTTGATTTGCGCCCGGCAACTGAAAAGTGGTGATTGAAATTTAAAGAATCCAAAGGTTTCAAAGGGCTTCAGATTTAATTTTTTTAGGAAATGATTGATGAAAGTTATAAAGAATTTATTGGCGATTATGGCGCTGGTGTTTTTATCCTCTACATTGCAGGCGCAGGATAAATGGCCGACGCAGCCCGTCACATTTATAGTGCCATATTCTCCTGGGGGCCCGACTGACATCATGGCCCGGCTGTTATCCGTGCCTTTAGGCGCCAAACTAGGCACAACGGTTGTCGTCGAAAATAAAGCGGGTGCAAGCGGTAACATTGGCAGTGCAATGGTGGCGCGTGCCAAGCCCGACGGTTACACGATTTTGCTTGCAGCAAGCGGCAACATGACGATTAACCAAATCCTGTTCAAAAATTTAAACTACGATCCCATTAAAGACTTTGCGCCAATTATTCAAATTTCAAAATTCCCACTGGTGCTTGAAGTCAAAGTCGATTCGCCCATCAAGACCTTGCAACAGTACATCGACTATGCAAAGGCTAATCCGACTAAAGTAAGTTTTGGCTCTGCGGGCCATGGCTCACCTCAACACCTATGCCCTGAGATTATCAAACACATGAGCGGAGCGCCCCAACAACACGTTCCGTATAAGGGTGCTGGCCCGGCTGTGAATGATCTGTTGGGCGGCCAGATTTTTAGTATGTGCGACATCATGGTGGGTTCGATTAAACACATTCAAGCTGGTCTGTTGTATCCCATCGCGGTGACGACAAAAACGCGTTCACCCGTGTTGCCTAATGTTCCGACGATGGATGAGACGGGGTTGCCGGGTTTTGATTACTACGCTTGGCACGGCATCGTGGCGCCAAGCGGTACGCCCGATGTCATCATCCAAAAATACAATCAAGCCTTGAATGAGATGTTTGCCGATCCCGAGTTTAAAAAGCGCTGGGAGGGAATCGGAAGTGAGATTGTGGCGGGCACTTCGAAAGCGTTTGCTGAATTGATTGTTTCTGAAGCAGACCGCTTGGGTGCACTGGTAAAGGGTTTAGGCGTGCAACTCGATTAAGGTCTATACCTTTTGGCTGTTGAGCTACTTGTTTTGTTTTTAAAGGATATGCGATGACGACTTCTCCACAAAAAAATGCTGTTGCAGACAGTTCGAGCCGGCCAGTCTCGCGTTTCGCAATCCCCGCGCTCACGGATCTGCCAGATGATGTCCGCGAAAAAATCCTTGCGGTGCAAGAGAAGTCGGGCTTTGTGCCGAATGTGTTTTTAGTTTTATCGCGCAGGCCTGATGAGTTTCGTGCTTTTTTCGCTTATCACGACGCTTTGATGGTCAAAGACAGCGGTAGCTTGACCAAAGCCGATCGCGAAATGATTGTGACGACCACGAGCGCTAAGAACAATTGTCTATATTGTGTTGTGGCGCACGGTGCAATCCTGCGGATCTATGCAAAAAATCCGTTGGTTGCCGATCAAGTGGCGGTGAATCATCACAAGGCCGACATCACGCCTAGGCAAACCGCCATGCTCGACTTCGCCGTCAAGGTGTGTCTGGATTCGCAGTCAGTAGGCGATCAAGACTACGCCATGCTCAGAGAGCATGGGTTTGATGATGAAGATATTTGGGATATCACCGCGATCACTGGTTTTTTTGGTATGTCAAACCGGATGGCGAATGTGATCTCAATGCGACCGAATGATGAATTTTTTATGTTGGGGCGTGTACCAAAAAAATAAGGTCGCTACTCATCAATTTTTGCACCCGAGTCCTGAATGGCTTTTGCGAACTTGACGACCTCAGCACGCAGATGTGTATCAAACTCGGCGGGACTCATGAGTTTGGTGCTAAAGCCCATCTCTTTGAATTTTTCTTGAACATCGGGCAGGGCAAGCGCTCGATTGACGTCCGCATTGATCTTGTTGACAACGGCCGTCGGTGTTGCGGCCGGTGCATACAGACCAAACCAAGATACGACATCAAAGCCTGGCAGGCCAGACTCAGACACCGTCGGTACGTTCGGTGCGGCCGAGACGCGCTCACCGCTTGAAATCGCAATCACTTTGATGCGCCCGCCTGTTGCGTGTTTGAGTGAAGTCGGGATCGGATCAAAGAGCATCGGAATTTGACCGCCGAGCAGGTCAGTCAGGGCGATAGAGCCTCCCTTATAGGGAATGTGCCTGAGCTGCACACCGGCCATTGTTTTGAAAATCTCGCCGGCGAGGTGTGCTCCGCCACCTGGTCCGCTCGAGCCATAGTCCAGACCATTGGGCTGAGTTTTGATGTATGCGATCAGTTCAGTCACGGTACTGGCAGGAACCGATGCATTCACAATCAGTAAAAAGGGTGCAATCGCTAGATGCGCCACCGGTACAAAGTCTTTTAAGGTGTCGTAGGGTAGCTTTTTGTACAAGCTTAGATTGATTGAGTGTTGGGTGCCTTGCAGCAATAGGGTATAGCCATCAGCAGGCGATTTTGCGACGATGTCTGAACCCACGGTACCGCTTGCGCCGGCTTTATTTTCGACGATGGCTTGTTGGCCCCAGGCTTCGGTTAGCTTTTGACCCAGAATACGGGCGACCACGTCGGTGCCCCCACCCGGTGGAAACGGGACAAGGATTCGCACGGATTTTGTGGGGTAAGCTTGGGCGAATGCCAGGCAGGGACAAAGTAAGAGTGCGGCAAGTAACTGTTTCAATACGGTCTCCTGGCTCGGGTTTTCCCAAGCTTCTGTTTGAACCTCTACAATACGACTTTTGTTACAAAATTGGAACCTTTCTTATGGCCGGGCCTCTTTCGCACATCAAAGTTCTTGATCTTTCGCGCGTTTTAGCGGCCCCGTGGGCTGCGCAAAATCTGGCGGATTTGGGCGCTGAGGTCATCAAGGTTGAACGCCCGATCAAAGGCGATGATTCACGTGCCTTTGCGCCACCCTTCTTAAAAGATCAAGCAGGCAATGTCACCCGCGAGTCGGCATATTTTTGCGCAGCGAATCGCGGTAAAAAATCGATCACGATTGACCTGTCTAAACCCGAAGGGCAGCAACTGGTGCGCGAACTTGCTAAAGACGTTGATGTGATTTTTGAGAACTACAAGGTTGGCGATTTGGCCCGCTATGGTTTAGGTTACGAAGATATCAAAGCGATCAACCCAGCGATTATTTATTGTTCAGTCACTGGTTTCGGTCAGACTGGGCCTGAAAAAGATCGCCCTGGTTACGACTTCATGGCACAAGGTATGGGTGGCCTAATGAGTATCACCGGTGAGCGTGATGATATGCCCGGCGGTGGGCCCCAGCGTGTAGGTGTTCCAATCATTGACTTGACAACGGGCATGTATGCTTCGATTGCAGTGTGTGCTGCGATCGCCAATCGTGCTGTGACTGGGCAGGGACAGTGGATTGATGTCTCGCTACTTGATTCGTGCGTTGCCTTTTTGGCGAATCAGGCCATGAACTATTTTGCAACCGGCGAATCCCCCAAAGCGATCGGCAATGCGCACCCTAATATCGTGCCGTACCAAACTTTTAAAACATCTGATGGTGCTTTAATTCTTGCTTGTGGTAACGATAATTTGTTTAAAAAATTCTGTGAAGTGGCCGACTGTACACATCTTGCCCAAGATCCGCGCTATGCCACGAATGGAGAACGCGTTAAAAATAGAGAAGAAATCACTGCCATCTTGAATGAAATCTTTTTAAAACACTCGACGCGCGAGTGGGTGAAATTGCTTGACGAGGCCGGTGTGGCCAACGGGCCGATCAATACGGTGGCGCAAGTGTTTGAAGAGCCTCAAGTCTTGGCGCGTGGAATGAAAATAGAGTTGCCGCACGCCGTTGCGGGTACGGTGCCGCTTGTCGGTAGTCCGATGAAGTTTTCGGGCACACCGATTAAGCACGAGATTCCGCCGCCGGCGTTGGGGCAACATACCGATGAGATTTTAAGTACGGTATTGCATAAAAATGCAGAACAGATTGCCGCGCTTAAAGCGACCGGTATTGTTTAACCAAATTTGAGCTTAGATGCAACAAAGATAAAAACGGAGACAACATGTTTGATTTAATTATTCGTAATGCACAAGTATTTGACGGCTTAGGACATCCGGCCTTGCGTGCGGATGTGGCCGTCTCGCAAGGCGTGGTTGCTGAGATCGGAAAAATCAGTGGGCCCTCTAAGCAAGAGATTGATGCCAAGGGCTTATCACTGATGCCCGGGATTGTTGACTTGCATACGCATTTTGATGCGCAAGTGACTTGGGATCGCACGATGTCGCCGTCTCCTGCACTAGGGGTCACTACGGTGGTGATGGGTAACTGCGGCTTTGGTATCGCGCCATGCCCTGCGCCCCAGCGTGAAACCATGGTTAAGAATTTGTCAGTCGTTGAGGGCATGGACCTGACCTCGTTGTTGACGGGTGTGAACTGGGAATTCGAGACTTTCAAAGAGTATATGGATCAGTTGCGTTCGATTAAGCCCTATCTGAACACGGCAGTGTTTGTGGGGCATTCGGTTGTACGCACAGCGGTCATGGGTGACGCGGGTTCAGAAAAGACCGAACCCTCGAAAGAAGAACTCGATGCAATGTGTCAGTTAGTTCGCGAAGCAATGGCTGCGGGGTCGATTGGGTTTGCTTCATCGTTCTCGCCAAACCATAGCGGTTATGCCGGACGTCCGATGCCTTCTACGATCGCGTCCGAAGCAGAACTCATGGCGCTTACGGGCGTGATGGGCGAATTCAACAAAGGCGTGTTCATGATGGCGACGGGCTCGCGTGCGACACCCGAGGTGATGGAGAACGTGACAATCAATAGCGGACGGCCGTCATTTATTTCGACGGTGTTGTCGATGTACAACCCTGCGAATCCAGATTTGGCGATCACGTATTACGATAAAGCGGCAGAGATGCGGGCGCGCGGCCATGAAGTCTACATCTTGACCAGCTGTCAGCCACTCTCGTTTGACTTTACGTTGGCTGAGCCGTATCCCTTGATTAGTCATTCTGCGTTTGATGCGATCAAGGGCAAGTCAAAAGACGAGATCAAACAAATTTATGCAACATCGTCGTTTAGAAATGCGTT
>CALQNE010000149.1 GCA_943331855.1 Bordetella parapertussis | reverse complement strand
TTGGTTCGCGTGCCTTGGAACGAGCCCTCGATGATCATGAAGGTTCTGGATGCGGGCGCCTATGGCGTCATCGTCCCGATGGTCAGCAATCGCGAAGAAGCCGAGCGCGCTGTCGCCGCATGCCGCTACCCACCAACTGGCATGCGCAGCAATGGCCCGAACCGTGCCTTTATGTACAGCGGTGCTGACTACCAAAAGCACTCAGACAAAGAAATGCTCTGTATCGTGATGATCGAAACGCCTGAAGGTATCGAAAAGATGGAAGAGATCATTTCGACGCCTGGTTTAGATGGTGCCTATATTGGCCCAACCGACTTAGCCCTGGCCTTAGGTTTGCCTCCGGTCATGGATAACGACGAGCCTTTACATGTGGCGACTGTCAACCGTATGCTTGAGCTATGCAAAAAACATAAAGTTGTTGCCGGCATGCATACTGGTAGTTCAAAGTATTCACAACGCTATATTGATCAAGGCTTTCAGATGGTCATGCTGGTCAACGACCGTGCAGCCATGTCTAATTGGGTTAAAGCTGAAGTGGGCCGCTTAACAGGCTGGACACCTGCTGTACCCAATGCACCAACAGGCAATACCGGGTATTAAGATCGTAGCTTGTCAGAAATAAAATCGCCGTCAAACAAACTCATCTTTGTTTGACGGCGATTTAACTTGCAGGTCGATTACTTAGTCGATTTTTTTGTTGGCTTCTTAGCCGATTTCTTGCTAGCCTTCTTGGCCGACTTTAAGCTTGCCTCGTACTCAGCAAACACCTTAACCGCGATCAACATGGCTTCGCGAATTTTAGGCGCGCCGATATAACCCATCAATTGCAACAGAACTTCGCTAATCTCTTCTTGTGTCCAGCCTTGCTTCAACGCGAAGATCATGTGAATGTGCAGCTCAGCCTCTTGCCCTGTGCAGGCATCCGAGATCATGACAACCAGTGCCCTTGTTTTTAAATCAAGGCCAGGCCGCGCCCAGAGCGCGCCAAATACCGAAGTCGTTGCCACCTTGATGAAATTTGTCATCAACGGATCACCATACGTAACGGTGTTTGATTTTTTAAAGCTCGCCTCGCCGTGTAGCGTGCGACGAATTTCCATACCTTTTTGATAGAGATCGTCATTCTTCATGCTTGTCTTCCTTTATGGGTTGAATTAAAAATTAATTTGCTGCGGCCAAGCCGCCATCAATGGTGATATAGATACCGGTGGTGTAAGACGAACGTTCTGAAGCAACAAAGGCAACAGTGTAGGCAATCTCTTCAGGCTCGGCTGGCCGACCAAAAGCCATCCCTGACACCATGTCAGTCCAGCGCTTCTCATCGCCATAGGTCGCAAGTGCACGTTGCTTATAAAGCTTGGTTAGACGTTCGGTCGCGACCGGTCCGGGGCTGACACCGACGACCCGGATACCATCTTTGTGTGAGCTGCCACCGAGCGCACGGGTAAAGGCCATCAAACCTGCGTTTGCTGTTGACCCAGCGATATATGAGGAAGTGAGACGTTCGCCTGCTGCACCAAGAATATTGACAATCACGCCCTCGTGACGCGCCTTCATTTTGCGGTAAATCTCGCGACAGAGATTGATATAACCAAATACTTTAAGATCCCAAGCCGTGCGCCAAGTATCCTCATCAACCGTCAGCAAGTCACCCCCAGGGATGGCGCCTGCGTTGTTGACCAAGACATCAATCTCGCCCGCCCAGTCGCTGACTGTTTTGGCTGAACCCTTTGCGCTCAGATCTGCCGACAAGTAACTCACTTTAACGCCGGTTGCCGCTTTGATCTCATCAGCCAGTTCTTTTAAGGCCGCACCATCACGCGAAACCAAGAGCAGCTCACAACCTTCTTGCGCTAACACCATCGCGCATGACTTACCGATACCTTTAGAAGCACCGGTCACAAGCGCGCGCTTTGCTTTAAGTTTTAAATCCACTGATCTCTCCTGGTTGTTTGAACTTCTTTTTTAAATATGTACATTCTTGAACGTATAAGATGGTACAGAATATTAGCCTTTCGCGTCAGCCGATCCAGAAAGCATCTGCCATAGGGCATCAGAGCGATCCCGCTTAGCCAAGGCCCAAATAGGCTGCAACCGATCAATTTGCTGCGAAGCTTTAACGTCTTCGATCACAACAATACGGTTCGCAATTTTCCAAGCACCTTTTCGAAATTCCATGCGATCAATGTAGCGACAAACAAGATCAACCACAACCTTTTTACCTGGTTGCAACGGTTCGTCACCGAGCCACAACTTAATCGTTTCGAGCGCTTCTTGTCCGTAACGCTGATACGCGACACAGTAGGTTTCAGCAATCGCTACCCGATCACTTAAAAAATCAATCTTGCAGTTTCCGATGAAGTGCATCGATTGCTCAATCGTTTGATGGCGACGTTCTAACCATTCAATAAAGCCGTCCACGTTGCCCTTGTAGCCACCGTGGTCGTCATAGGCATCCTCGTGATAGGCCTCGCGCACTAAATCCCACTCCCGCCGATCGACGCCACGACAGTATGAAACCAAGACTTCTTTAATGCGTTCTTTGTCTAATAATCGTTTTAAGCTCTCTGCGGTGAGCGGATCCATTGCACTTATCCTTTATTTAAGTTGGGAGACATTGCGCGCAAACGTGCACGCAATAATTCTTTCTGAATTTTTCCGGTCGGCGTCATCGGTAATGCATCGACAAAATAGACTTCAGCGGGGATCTTAAAGCTGGCAATTTTCCCCTTGCAGTGCCCAATCACCTGCTCTGCCTGCTTAGGCCCCAGCACCGAAGTCACCATGAACGCAACCGGCACCTCTGAAAGTCGTGCATCTTGCTTACCTACGATCGCAACATATTCGACGCCGGGCATGGTCGCGATAAGCCCTTCGATTTCAGCCGGCGAAACATTTTCACCGCCAACTTTCAGCATGTCCTTCAAGCGAACGACAAAACGCACGTGACCATCTTCACGCAAGATCCCAGCATCGCCACTTTTGTACCACCCGTCCTTATCAAACACAGCGGCGGTAGCCTCAGTCTGATTGTGATATCCGATCATCCGACTGTAAGACCGAACCTGTATTTCACCCACTTCGCCCAGCGCTGTGGGCTGCCCTGTTTCAGGATTGATGACCCGTAGTTCAACACCGGGCAAAGGATAACCACTGGCTGCGCTGCGCTGCTCGAGACTGGCGCCTTGGGGCGTGATAGTCACCCCGCCCCACAATTCGGTGACGCCATAGCCTGACAAGGTCGGACAGACCTTGGTTTGTGCCGCCTGTGCAAGCTCAATTGTCGAATCAGCGCCAACCGTTAGCGTGCCAAACCGCAAACTACTGATATCCGAAGGTGAACGGGCCAGCGCTAGCATGAAGTCATTAAAGTGCGCATCAAAACCATGAACAACCGTGACACGATGCTTTGCAATAAGCTCGAGTGCTTGGTCCGCTTGAAAGCCGCTCATGATGACCTGAGCCCCGCCACACATCAGCGACATAATCATCGAGTAGCTGATTGCATAGACGTGAAAGAGCGGCAAATACGTCAGTTGTATATCGCTTTCTTCTAATTGCATGACAACTGCACGATCAAAACACAACTGCATACCGTGATGACTCAGAAGCACTCCCTTAGGATTGCCCGTCGTGCCCGAGGTATAGACGATGAGCGCCACATCGCTTGCGGCGAGTGTGACCGTCGATAAATCAACAGCAGCCGTTAATCCTAGTTTACGAAAAGATTCCCATGACATCGCACCCGGAATACTCGATTCACCCATCATGACAATTCGACGCAAACTTGCAACATGCTCTGTACGCACCAAGCCTTGATCGTCGACGACGATATCGCCAAGTGCGTCATGCAATATTGCATCAAAGCTCACGGGCCCACTTTGTCCAGCAGACACTAACAAAACGCTGCCAGAATTTTTTAGCGTAAAAGCTAAATCTTGTGTGCGATAGCGCGTGTTCAGCGGCACGGCAACCGCACCGAGTTTGATCACAGCAAATAACAGAAACTCAAGCTCTGCACTGTTGGTGAGCCAAAGCGCCACCCGATCACCCTTTTGCACACCCAAGTGTCTAAGCGCCTTCGCGAGTCGCGTCACTTCTTCATCAAACTGTTTATAGGTCCAGCGTTGTCCGTCAAAGATAACCGCCAAACGTTCACCCCAGCGCTGAGCAGCAGCCTGAGGCAAATCGCCGATGAAATCGCAGTAGAGTAACGAGTTGGTCATTGAAAAACGTCTAGATTACGGTCGTGGTGATGAATGGGCGTGAACGAATCTTTCCATTAAACCTGACCGATATCAAGGGATCCCGCACACCCTGATAATGGTGCGGTGCCGCATTTTTTGTCTTTCTTAGAGCTATACGCCAAATTTGTTAAATTGATCCAGATCCATGCCCTGCATGCTGCCCAATACTGTAGAAAACGAATGCCTGACACCGCCCCGACCGATATACGCGCACACCTTGACGGGGCGAACCCAGTGCCCTTGGCAATGGCGCTCATTCATCTAACGGGTGACCTATCGTTACTTGAGCAAATTGCGCCACATGTGCGTGGAGCTTGGGAGCATCTTGAATCAATTCCACCCGAGCTTGCCTCTAGTATTCGCGATCGCATGGCGACCTGTCTCAAAGATATCAATGCCACACAGACACCTGTGATGGCCGCACCTTCGAGTCAGATCATTCAACAAATGATGAGTACCGCGGTCGGCGAAGCTGTTTCAGAAGCCTATGTGCCGATGCTACTCGAACAAGTCGGCTTACGGGTCAGTGATCAGCATATGTTGCATGCAGAAGACCCACCTGAAGCGCAGGCCCCACCCAAACACGCACAAGCATTCAAGCCTAACCGACACCCCTTTGAGGTTGCGATTATCGGCGCGGGTGCCTCGGGTTTATGCGCTGCAATCCAGCTTAAAAAGCTTGGGATCCCATACACCATCTTTGAAAAAAATGATGAAGTGGGTGGGACGTGGTACGAAAACCGCTACCCAGGATGTGCAGTCGATACCCCGAATCACTTTTATCAATTTTCATTTGAACCCAATAACAACTGGCCCAACTACTTTTCGCAACGCGACGCCATACAGGCCTATCTACAGCATTGTGCAGACAAGTATGAGGTGCGCTCGCATGTGCGTTTCAATACGGAAGTCTCTTCTGCCGTCTTCAACGAAGAGACACAGACTTGGCGCTTGCATTCAACAGACAAAACAGGACAGTCTCATACCAAGGAAGCCAACGCTATCATTTGTGCAGTCGGGCAACTAAACCGCCCTGCAATTCCAAAACTGCCTGGGTTGTCTCAGTACGAGGGGCAAGTGGTCCACACTGCGGCCTGGCCTGAGCACCTAGTCGTCAAAGATAAAAAAGTTGCCCTGATTGGCACTGGCGCCAGCGCTGTGCAGGTTGGGCCTGCAATTGCCGATCAAGTCGCATCGCTCGCCGTTTTACAGCGTTCAGGTAGTTGGGTAGTTCGCAGGCCGAACATTGATGGCGTTGTCAGTGAAGATACAAAATGGGTGTTGAATAATGTCCCGTTCTACGCTCCTTGGTATCGCTTTCAATTATTTTGGGCCTTCGGTGATGGCCTATTTGAAGCCTTAAAAATTGATCCTACCTGGAAGGGAGGCTCTGAGTCTATCAGTGCCTTTAATGCACGCTTGCGCGAAAGCATGATGAAACATATTCGTCGTGAGCTTGCGGGCAGAGATGACTTACTGCAAAAAGTCGTTCCTGATTTTCCACCCTTTGGTAAACGCGTGCTGGGGGATTCGGGCTGGTACAAAATGCTCAAACGTGACAACGTTCGACTTGAAACTGCAGCGATCAAACAGGTTCATGCGCGCGCGGTCGAACTCGACGATGGAACGATCATTGAAGCTGACATCCTGGTGATGGCAACAGGCTTTCAGGCGGGTCGTATGCTATGGCCCATGGACATACAAGGTCGCGGCGGCGTGACCATCAGAGAGAAATGGGGTGATGATGATCCTCGAGCTTTCTTAGGCATTACCGCACCTGAGTTTCCAAACTTTTTTATGATGTATGGTCCCAATACTAATATTGGTCACGGTGGCAGCGCCCTCTTCCTGGCAGAATGTCAAAGCCGTTATTTTATAGGCCTCATCCACGCGCTCAATACTCAAAACATTCGTTCGGTCGAATGCCGACAAGAAGTACACGATCGCTACAACGACGAAATCGATTCACTACTAAGCAAGCTCTCCTGGAGTCACCCCGCTGTTTCGACGTGGTACAAAAATGCAAAGGGACGTATCGTCACCAATCAGCCTTGGAGCTTGCTCGATTATTGGCGACTCACCTATGAAGCCAAGCTTTCTGATTACCATCAGGTCAGATAGTTGTATGCTCTCGGTTATTCAAACCGCCTAAGGTTACAAAATGCTGTCATATTGGATGCAAACCGTTGAAAGCAAAACGGTGCTCGAGCAACGCACAATCGATATCCCCACGCCTGGCCCCAAACAGATTTTGGTGCGCCTGCACGCCGCCAGCCTAAATCGCGGTGAGTTCGTGATTGGTCACGGTTTGCATAAAGGCGGTCAAGCTAACGCGATCGGCATGGAAGGCGCAGGCGTGGTCAGCGCGCTGGGCAGTGAAGTCAAAGGGATCTCCATTGGCGACCGCGTCATGGGCCGTTGCCGTGGTGCGTTTGCCGAATATGCCTGTATGGATAGCGTTGAAGCCATCTCCGTACCTGCTAATTTAAGTTTTGAACAAGCCGCGAGCGTGCCACTGACTTTTTTAGTTGTACACGATATGCTGTCAATTCAAGGCAAACTAAAATCGCATGAATGGCTGCTGATTCACGGCGTCTCATCGGGCGTTGGCGTTGCTGCTTTACAAACCGCGAAAGCAATGGGTGCAAAAGTAATTGGCACTTCAGGCTCATCAGAAAAACTGGCTCGTTTAAAAGAGCATGGTCTCGACTTAGCATTGTGCCTGCGCGGCTCAGGCTTTGAAGGCCCAGTTATGGAAGCAACAGGCGGAAAAGGTGCAAACCTGGTCGTCGATACAGTGGGTGGCTCGGTGTTTGCAGAGAGCATTCGTTGCATGGCATTTGAAGCGCGTTTTGCGATGGTCGGATACGTAGATGGCGTGCTGTCTGCCGAGCTTGATCTTTTGGCTCTGCATTCAAAACGCTTACGTCTGTTTGGCGTGTCAAACAAATTACGCTCGGCTGAACAACGCGCTGAATTTTTACCCGAGTTTAAAGCCGAAGTTTTACCCGCAATTGCAGACGGCCGTATCAAACCGTTAGTCGATCATGTGTTCGCATTTGATCAGCTTGCCCAAGCTAAAGAAATGATGGAAACAAACAAGCATGTTGGCAAAATCGTTTTACGCATGCCTGTTTAGTATTTTTTTACTGAGCGTAATGGGCGTCTCTGGCCAGGCCTGCGCTCAACTCAAGCCTAACGTCGTACCAAAGATCATGATGCTCGGCGACTCGATTACTGCCTGGGGAGATTGGCACTTACTCTTTCCTCCTGGTCGAATCATTAATCGTGGGGTTGCAGGCTATACGACTCTCAATGTTCTGAGTGAAATAGACACCACCGTCGCATTACGCCCGAGCAGCGTATTTTTAATGATCGGCATCAACGACCTATTAAGAGGCGCCTCGGTTGAGCAAACGTTCAAGCAATACACCTTGATCGTCGACGAATTACAAAAAAATAAAATCACTGTCGTGATGCAAGCAACACTTGTGTGCTCACGCGCTCAATGCGGCAATACCGTTGAGGTGGTCAGGTCATTGAATCAAAAGCTTCAAGCCTTTGCCCTAGCGCGCAATATCCAATGGCTTGACTTGAATTCAGGTTTGGCAAATGACGAGCAAGGGCTTTTGCCCAAGTACACCTGGGACGGCTTACATCTTTCTAAGCCTGCTTATTTATATTGGGCTGAACGACTTAAAAGCTTGATTCAATGAAATCGAGACACGCCACTACAACCACTGATCAGGCGTGCTCAACAGAAAATCAGCGATAGTAATACCGCCAGTCCCAACGACCAGAGGCTTACTGGCCGGGTAGCTTTGTGTGAATTTTTTGAGGCCGGCCATGGGTCCCCTATGACGACCACTTTTGACCTCAATCGCCGTCACTTTATCGCCCTGACTCAATACAAAATCGACCTCATCGCTGCGCTCGCGCCAGTACTGCAGTTCAACACCCGAAGACTTGTAATTATGCAGGTGCGCCCCGATGGCAGATTCAACGAGTCGACCCCAAAGTTCTCGATCGTTCATTGCTGCGTGATGCGTCATCCCAAGCTGCGCACTGATGAAGGCAGAATTTAACGCCTGTAACTTGGGGCTGGAGGCTCGACTACGCGCTTGATCACCGGCAAACTTTTCGATCCCGGTCAACATCCAAGCACCACCGAGCAACGTCAGATAGTTTGAAAGCGTCGTGGTGTTGCCCGCATCTTGCAGTTGCCCGATCATTTTCTGATACGACAAAATCTGACCCGAGTAATGGCATCCTAA
>CALQNE010000148.1 GCA_943331855.1 Bordetella parapertussis | reverse complement strand
GCAAAGCATTCAGAACTCCAGGCAATGACGCTGATATTTGAGGTGTTACCTTTGTCGCCAGCACGCCCGTGCGCGAGTTGGTAAAGAGGCAGCTGAACTGTACTTGAGGGTTTGTTTGAACTCATGCGCGCTGCTCCTGCACAAAACTAAAGCCCGAGGGGACGGATTCACGAGGGATCGTGCACGATAAGGTGTCTAGGCGAGGGCGTAACGATGTTCGCACGCCACCACCACCTGCCGGCCCGCAACAATACAACGCAGTGACTTCGCGCAGAATTTTTTCAGCGATCTCTTTTTGTAAATGAACGCCGGCAACGCGTAAGCGAACATCGCGCGAGGCGCCCGCGTAGCCTTGTGCCATGAGTTCACCGGCATCATCACCAAAAATACTCAAGGCTCCGATTAGATCAACGCGCTAGGGCAGTAAATGCCCAATACGTTTGCGAATAGTTTCGCCCGCAAGTGTTGCGCGTTCTTTGGCTTGAAAGCCGGCATACGAGATCTCTGCTTCAGCGAGATAACCATTGTCATAGCAGACGTTCACTTTGAGTTCGTCGGGTCGTTGGTGTCCGGTGATGCCTTGTATCAAGATCCGGTCTGTGCCTTCGCGCGTGACGGTGGCTTGTGTAATGTCAGCCACAACATCCGGTGTCAAATAGCGCGCCGGATCATGAACTTCATACAAAATTTGTTCGCGACCTGTGCGATCATCCACGCGACCACCGGTGTTGGCGGCTTTGAAGACTGAAAACGTGCCATCGGCACGAATCTCTGCAATCGGAAAACCAATGCAGTCCATGCCGGGTACCGATTTTTGCCCGGGTACGCTGTAATAACCGCCCGTGACCTGCGTGCCGCATTCAAGCATGTGACCCGCCATCGTGCCACACCCCATCAGATGCCAGTCTTGCATCGACCAGCCAAAGTGCGCAATGGCAGGGCCCAAGGTAAGCGAGGGATCGGAGACACGCCCTGTGACCACGATATCTGCGCCTTCGTTCAGCGCCTGTGCGATTTCGCCGGCACCTAAGTAGGCATTTGCGCTGACTACGCGCGCGGGGTCAATATCGCTACCCAGTCGTTTGAGTAAAAACTTCAATTGCTCAGGTTGGGTCAGATCATCCCCATGCACCACAGCGATGCGTGGGGTGTGTAAGCCCTGCGCACGCGCCAGGGCAAAGATTCGCTGGGCACAGGCCTGCGGATTGGCTGCGCCAAAGTTGCTGACAATTTGAATCTTGTGATCCAGGCAACGCTTAAGTACGGGCCCGATGAGATCGTCAAGCAAAGGCTCATAGCCCATCGCGGGATTTTTACGTTTTTCAATCTGGGCGAGCGCGAGGGTGCGTTCGGCCAGCGTTTCGAAGTTTAAGACGCCGCCGCCCAAGGCAATCAAGGTGTCAACCACGGGGCCCGCACCATCGGTACGGTCGCCCGAAAAGCCGGTGGCGCAGCCCACGTACAAGGGCTTTGTCTGGGTCGATGCAGTATTGGGATCGCGAATTTGATTCTGCATAGGTAAACTCTGCTTAGATGTGGTCTGATATGACATCTATTAAATCATGCTTGCCTGGACGTCTGTCTGGCGCAGGCAGATTGACAGGACCGAGAGGCTAAAAATGGACGAATCCGTTGATGTATCAAGTGACAAACTGGCCGCAGCACCGCCGGTAAAGTCGGAGATTGTTGCTTCTCGCGTCTACTTCAATGGTCGTAACCCTCGCAGCGTTGAAATCGATGACTTAAAAACAGCCATCGCTGAACCCGACGCGCTGGTATGGCTTGGCGTAAAAGAGCCCGACGATGCCTTGCTCGTGCAGGTGGGGTTGCAGCTGGGGCTTGATGCCCACGTGCTTGATGATTTACGGGCCAAGCACCGCATGCCAAAGGTAATGGATTACGACAGCGTGGTGCTCATCGTTGCCATGACGGTTGAGGTGCGTGCCTCGGACGGCTTGCCCGCGTTTGGCGAGACGCAGATGTTGATTGGCCCTAATTTTTTATTGACTGTCAGGCGAGGAGCCCTGGCGCCGCATACCGAGTTGCGTCGACGTCTTGAGAGCATGCCTGATCGTTTGGCGCGCGGTAGTGATTTTGTTGCGGCTGAGCTGCTTGATTTGTTGATTGATCGCTATAACCTGGCAAACGATATGTTTGAAAAAACGATCGAGCCGATGGAACAAACCATGTTGTTGCGAGGCCTTGAAAAGTTGAAGGTTCGAAGGCTTTATCAATTACGACGTGATTTTCATAAAATGCATAACGCGATTTCACCGTTGGGCGAGGTTTGCCGTCGTCTGGCGCATATCGAAATGGCGCCCATTGATGCGCAGACGCGCGCCCAATTTGGTGAGCTGTCTGACCGCGTGTCACGGGTTGATCGCCTGCTTGATAACTTGGGGGATGGTTTAACCTTTGCTTTCGAAGCGGGCATGCTGATTGAACAGGCCAAACAGACTGAAACCACGCGACGCTTGGCGGCGTGGGCGGCCATTTTGGCTGTGCCCACCGCGATCGCTGGTATTTATGGAATGAACTTTGAGTACATGCCTGAACTCAAATGGAAATACGGTTATTTGTTGGTGGTGGGCGGTATGGGCGCAATCTGCGGCACGTTGTATTACCGTTTTAGAAAGGCCAAGTGGTTATGATGCTTTTTTATAAATAAACAATATCTTTCATAGACTTAGATGAAATCCTCTATTAAATATTCTCTGTGGTTGCCGGCCTTGATGGTTGTGACTCTGGCAGGCGTCGGCGGTGCTTCAGACGTGATTCGCCCAGCGCACGGATCAGGTCAATTTACCCTGACGGGCAAGATCGTTCAGGTGTCTGATGGCGACACCATTAATATTCTGGTTGAGCAACAGACGCATCGGATACGGTTGGCAAGTATCGATGCCCCAGAAACAGCGCACGGCAGCGCGCGCCCTGGGCAACCCTATGGCGAGGCTTCGCGTAAACATTTGGCCGAGCATGTGGCGGGTAAAACACTCACCCTGATTTGTTTTGAAAAAGATCAATATGGTCGTGAGGTGTGCGACATCCCTGTGGGTAACACCACGGCCAATCGTTTGCAGGTTCAAGCTGGGATGGCCTGGGCTAACCAACAAGGAGGCGGTAAATATTTACGTGACCGCTCGCTTGTTGAGTTTGAAAAAAAGGCGAAACAAGAAAAGTTAGGGTTATGGGCTGAGCCTCATGCTGTTGCACCGTGGGTGTGGCGCCACGACTGTTGGCAAAAACAGAAATGCTAAGGTTCGAGACATTGATTTGGTTGATCGCGCTTGGTACGCTGTGTTTAGGTACCTTAAGCGGTTGCGGTCCGCAAGGAATCGATTCGCCAATCAATAGCCCTTATGTTTCGGGTGCTGAAAATCAAAACGTCTTGTATACCGCGTTCACACAACGCTCACCCAAGTTTTTGGATCCAGCCAAGTCCTACTCGACAGACGAAACCCCTTACACCTACAACATTTATGAACCGCTGTATGGCTATCATTATCTCAAGAGACCTTATGCGTTAACGCCGCGCACTGCGGTGGCAGTATCTGAACCAAGCTTCGTCGACCAGGCGGGCCTTGCCTTACCCGCGAGCGCCTCAGCTAAAGAGATCGCCGAAAGTATCTACGATATCAAGCTGCGCCCGGGTATTTTGTATCAGCCTCATCCGGTCTTTGCCCGAGAAGCCGATGGTCGTTTTAGCTATTGGCCAATAGAGGCTCAAACGCTTCAAGATAAGTTTGTGATGAGTGATTTCAAGCAGACGGGCACGCGCGAACTCACGGCGTTTGATTATGTGTATGCCATCCGCCGACTGGCAAGCCCTCGTGTGGCCTCGCCGATTTTTTCAACGCTTGCCGAGCACGTTGTGGGGATGCAAGCCTACGGCAAGCGTCTGCGTGAGATCGATACTGCGCTGCGTAAAGATCTGCCGCCTGGTACGCGAGATTTACCCTGGCTCGATTTACGAGATCTTGGTTTTTCAGGTGTTGAGGCACTTGATGAGCACACGTTGCGCATCCGCGTCAAAGGCTTATACCCCCAATTTAAATACTGGTTGGCCATGACTTTTGTCGCACCCATCCCGTGGGAGGCTGATCGCTTCTATACGCAACCGGGCATGGCTCAGCGCAATTTGTCGTTGAATTATTGGCCAGTAGGCACGGGGCCCTACATGCTTGCCGAGTCCTTGCAAAATCGTCGTCACGTGTTGGTCCGTAATCCTAACTTTCGCGGTGAGCCTTATCCCTGTGAGGGCGAGCCGCAAGACCGCGCCGCAGGCTTATTGGCGGATTGCGGCAAGCGCACGCCCTTCATCGATAAAATTGTTTTTAATATCGAAAAAGAAAGTATTCCCTTACAGGGAAAATTCATGCAAGGGTATTACGACATCCCGCAAGTAGATCGCGGTGATGCCGGGGTGGCAATGCTTGTGGCGGCCGGTGATTCAATTGAAAAGGCCACGCTGTACGCTAAGCGCGGCATTCAATTGCCGACGACGGTTGAAGCCCAGATGCAGTACTTCGGTTTTAACTGGAAAGACCCGGTCGTCGGTTTGGGTGACACGCCTGAGCAACAAGTGCGTAACCGTAAGCTGCGGCAGGCACTGAGTATTGCGTTCAACTGGGAAGAGTATGTCGCCATTTTTCAGAATGATCAGGCGCAGGTAGCACAGGGCCCGATCCCCCCGGGGATTTTGGGCTATCAGTCAGGGCTCGCAGGAATCAATCCTGTGGTCTATGACGTCAAAGACGGTAAGCCTGTGCGCAAATCCATGGATCAGGCGCGTGCGTTATTGGCCGAGGCTGGTTACCCCAATGGTCGTGACGCGCGTACGGGCGAGCCCTTGGTGTTGCACTTTGATTCAGCCAGCGGTGTGGGTGGTTCTAGTCCGACCCTAGACTGGATGCGACGTCAGTTTGCACAGCTTGGCGTGCAGTTTGACGTGCGTGCAACTGACTACAACCGCTTTCAAGAAAAGATGGCGCGTGGTGTCGCGCAAATGTATATGTGGGGCTGGGTCGCCGATTACCCTGATGCTGAAAACTTTTTATTTTTGCTTTACGGGCCAAACATTAAGGCAGAGAAGGGCGGTGAAAATGCCTCAAACTATGTGAACCCGGCTTACGATGCGTTGTTTGAAAAAATGCGTGACCTGCCCGACGGTACTGAAAAAGAACAGGTCGTCGCGCAAATGATTCAGATTTTGCAAGAAGACGCGCCGTGGATGTTTGGTTTGTTTCCAAAATCAGGTGGGGCGTTTCAACAATGGGTGGGTAATGCCAAGCCCACACAGATGGTGCGCAACACACTGCAGTATATGAAAATCGATCCGACCTTGCGCAGTAAAAAAATTGCAGAATGGAATTCACCGGTATGGTGGCCATTGGTCTTGTTCGCGCTGTTGCTTGTAGCGATCGTCTGGCCTGCTTGGCGTGCGATACGCCGTCAAGATCGGCAGACTGCTTTTGGTGATGTTGCCAAAGAGGGGGCGCGATGATTGGCTATATTGTGCGACGTTTGCTTTACGGCGTGTTGATTTTACTGGGCGTCAATCTTTTTACGTTCATTTTATTTTTTGCAGTCAATACGCCCGATGATATGGCGCGCTTGGCGATCGGTGGGCAACGCGTAAGTGCGGACGCTGTCGAAAAATGGAAAATCGAACGCGGGTACGATAAGCCGCTTTTTTTGAATACCCAGCAAGAGGGCGTCAAAAAATATACCGATACAATTTTTTATCAGCGCTCAGTGCCTTTGCTGACGTTTGATTTTGGCGCCTCAGACGAAGGGCGTGATATTGGTCGCGAAATCAAAGCGCGTATGTGGCCGAGTTTGGCGCTGGCAGTGCCGACCTTTGTGTTGGGTCTGGCAATCAGTATCGCTTTTTCGCTTGTACTTGTTTTTTTCAGAACCACTGCGCTAGATTTTTGGGGCGTGGTGTTGTGTGTGGTGATGCTATCCATTTCGAGTCTGTTTTACATCATCGCGGGGCAATGGCTATTTTCAAAAATCTTGCGGCTCGTTCCGTATTCGGGGTTTGCGGGTGGTTGGGATACGCTTAAATTTTTAGCCTTGCCTATCGTGGTTGCCATCATTGCAGGTCTGGGTTCTGAAGCGCGTTTTTTACGCAGTTTATTTTTAGAAGAAGTTGGTAAAGATTACGTGCGTACTGCACGTGCCAAGGGCTTAAGTGAGCGGGTCGTGTTGTTTAAGCACGTGTTACGCAATGCACTACTGCCTATCTTGACGGGTGCGGTCGCCTCGCTACCTTTATTATTTATGGGCAGCTTGATTGCCGAATCATTTTTTGGGATTCCAGGCTTGGGTAGCTATACCCTTGATGCACTCAGTGGCCAGGATTTTTCAATTGTCCGTGCCATGGTATTTTTGGGTTCATCTCTTTATATTGTCGGCTTGATCATGGCCGATATCTCGTACACGCTCGCCGATCCGCGCGTGCGCTTCGAGTAACCGCCATGCCAAAGATCATTTTCCTCTGGACAGATATCGCGCTCTTTGCCTTGCTATTCGCGGTATTGGGCTATGCCTGGCATGTGTCGCGTTCGCACGCACTGCGTGCCACTTGGGCAAGGGTTGCACGTAATACACCCGCGATGTGTTCGGCCGTTGTGTTGTTGGTGTTGATTGCGATTGGTTTGCTTGATTCGCTGCACTATCAGCCCCGATTGCCACCGGTGGCGGGTGCGCCAGCGAGTGCAGCGCCGATTTATGCCCCGAAAGTGGTGTCGGTACTCGATGCCTTGCTTGAGGACACCGCGTTTGCGCGCCCTGAAAAAACGTATTCAGCACCGTTAGCCTGGTTGCAATTTACAAAAGAGTCTATTTTGCAAGACGGGGGCGAGCCTCGCCGCGATTTTCCGCGTTTACGCTTTGGCGGTAAACATCTCACGGCACCGGACGAACAGTGGAGCGCCGATGTCTTCAAGCGCCTGGTGTTCGGTATGGCAGCTGGAGCACTAGCAGCGTGTTTGATTGCTGCCTTGGCTCTGAGTGTGATTGGACGTGGTCAATCAAGGCGCATGATTGCACAGCAAGTCTGGCACGGCGAAACCGAAATCCCATGGCGAGCAGTCTTGATCACAGCAGCCATACTTTGCTTGCTTTTTGGTGCTGTATTTGGCCTGGCTTCTGGCTATCACGTTCTGGGCACTGATCGCACCGGTAATGATGTGCTGTGGCAAGCCTTAAAAAGTATTCGCACCGCATGGGTGATTGGTAGCTTAGCTACGGTGGCCATGTTGCCTCCCGCGCTTATTTTTGGGATTTCGGCAGGCTATTTCAAAGGCTGGATCGACGATGTGATTCAGTATGTGTATACAACTTTAACGTCGATCCCTGGTGTGTTGTTAATTGGTGCCTGTGTGTTGATGATGCAGGTTTATATCGATACGCATCCAGGTATGTTTCCAACCTCGGCACAACGTGCCGATTTGCGTTTATTTTTACTCTGCATGATTTTAGGTTTGACCGGTTGGGCGGGCTTGTGCCGCTTATTGCGTGCCGAAGCCCTCAAACTACGCGAGCTTGAATACGTGCAGGCTGCGCGCGCGTTTGGAATATCGCACGCACGTATTATGGCGCGGCATCTGTTGCCGAACGTGATGCACATTGTGCTGATCACTGTGGTGCTGCAGTTCTCCGGATTAGTGCTGTACGAGGCAGTGTTATCTTATTTGGGGATTGGCGTTGATCCCAGTATGAATTCGTTTGGCTCGATGATCGAGAAGGCACGCCTAGAGATGTCGCGCGATCCGATGATCTGGTGGAATCTGCTCACTGCTTTTTTATTTATGTTGGCACTCGTGTTATCGGCCAACTTGTTTTCTGACGCAGTCCGTGATGCCTTTGATCCTAGAACGCGTGCATTTAGACCAAAGCGCTTTAAGCTCGGTGCGCTTGGTGCTAAGCTCGGTGGGACGGGAGGCGAGGGTCAACTTGCAGTGGGCGCCTCAGTCATGGTGTCTCAAGATACTGCCGTACTGAAGGTTTCTGATCTGGATATTGCGATTGATGCCGACGAACAAATTCGGTATGCCGTTAAAGCACTTGCGCTCACGGTGCAGCGTGGTGAGACCTTTGCATTGGTTGGGGAGTCAGGCTCGGGTAAAAGCATGACCGCGATGGCGTTGATGCGTTTACTGCCTGAAGCCTTGCGTGTCGTGCGTGGTCAGGTTGCTCTTGCGGGTGTTGATTTAACGCGCTTGTCTGAGGCTTCGATGCGCTCGGTGCGAGGCGCTCGCGCGGGTATGATTTTTCAAGAGCCCGGCACCAGTTTGAATCCAGTGATGCGAATCTCTGAACAAATCCTCGAACCGATTGAACGGCACACCGCGTTGCGCGGCGCTCAAGCCCGCGAGCGTGCCGTGCAGTGGCTCGGGCGTGTCGGGATCCCAGACCCTGAGGTGCGCATCGATGATTACCCGTTCCAGTTCTCTGGCGGGCAAAAACAGAGAATCATGATTGCGGTTGCGCTGGCGGCCGAACCTGAGTTGCTGATTG
>CALQNE010000147.1 GCA_943331855.1 Bordetella parapertussis | reverse complement strand
GTTTTCCAGAAAAGATAGTGCAACACCGCGTAAGCCTCCGGGTAAAGTACGCCCCTCGGTGTCAAGTGAGGCTCAGGCAGCTGATCTGCGTGTGAAAGCGCGTCGGCGTCTTGCCGGTGCGGTGGGTCTAGTGCTCGCCGCAGTGGTGATTTTGCCGATGCTTCTTGATTCTGAGCCTGCACGGGTTTCAAGCAAGATCCCAATTAAAATTCCCGATCGCAATGCACCGTTTCAGCCCAATCTCAGTGATGCGGCAAACGTGAACACTTCGGTTGCACCTGCTAAGCCAACTGCGCCGCCCGAGACCGTTGTGGCTGAAGTGACGCCTGCGCCCGCCAAGCCTGAGGTCAAGCCCCGTACCGAAGCGCCTGCTAAACCCGAGGCACCTAAAGCGCAGGCACCTGCGCCTGCACCCGCGAGCCGCTCAGATGATGGCGCACGGGCGGTTGCCTTACTCGAAGGTCGTCCAACGGCCGAGTCGGCGGGTCCGCCTGGGGCCGCTACGACACCGAAAGCGCCCACGCGTGGCAATTTTGTTGTGCAGGCAATGGCGCTCGACGCCGCTGCGGATGCGCAAACGCAAAAAAATAAGTTGTTATCTGCTGGTGTCGGCAATGCCTTTGTAGATGGTCCGGTCGATGTCGGTGGAAAATCAAGATACCGCGTGCGAGTGGGCCCATTTCCTTCACGTGAAGCCGCGCAGGCCGCGCAGACTCGTCTGCGTACGCTTGGGTATGACGGCGCCTTTATTGCATCGCAGTGACTGGCTTCGATTTTGTATTGCTAGGAGTGCTAGGCGTTTCAGCCGTATTGGGGTTGATTCGAGGGTTGCTCAAAGAGGTGTTGTCGCTTGCGGCCTACGCATTCGCTTTTTTGGCGGCAATTTGGTGGGGGCCCCGAGTTTCTGACTGGCTGATAAGTTGGATTACCCAGTCTTTTTTACGGATGACCCTCGCCTACATTGGCGTATTTATCACGGTCTTATTGCTGATCGGTATGGTGAACATGGCTTTGTCGGCGCTCATTGATAAAACCGGTTTAACACCCGCCGATCATGGCTTAGGCGCAGTTTTTGGTTTGGCTAGAGGGGTATTGTTTATTTTGATTTTGGTGACCGTGGCAGGCTTTACGCCCATCCCACAAGAACCATGGTGGAAAAATGCAATGTTCTCAAAACAGGTGGTCGGTATCGTGCAACAAATAAAAGCACGTTTGCCCGAACCCGTGAGCGGTTGGCTTCCTTACTAAATATTTTAAAATTTAATACAACGCGGTTTAACAGTGATCAGGAAAGTACATGTGTGGAATTGTTGGTGTGATCGGTCGAGGCCCTGTCAATCAGCTTTTGTACGATAGTTTGCTGTTATTACAGCATCGTGGACAAGATGCTGCGGGCATTGCGACTTCGAACGGTAATCATTTCAACATGTATAAAGCCCATGGCTTGGTACGCGATGTGTTTCGCACGCGAAACATGCGCTCGTTGCCAGGTACCACAGGTATAGGGCAAGTGCGCTATCCCACAGCGGGATCGTCTGAGAGTGTTGAAGAAGCGCAGCCCTTTTATGTCAATGCTCCATTTGGGATTACCTTTGCGCACAACGGTAACCTGACAAATTGGCGTGAGTTGCGTGTATCGCTCTTTACCAACGATCAGCGCCACATCAATACGAATTCAGATTCTGAAGTGTTGCTCAACGTACTTGCACACGAATTGCAACGGGCGGCCAACGGTGTGTCGCTGGATGAATCCGCGATTTTTCGAGCCGTTAAAGCGGTGCATCAGCGTGTGAAGGGTGCCTACGCTGTGGTTGCACAAATTGCGGGATATGGGCTGTTAGCGTTTCGTGATCCTCATGGTATTCGTCCGCTGTGTATTGGACGTTTCGATACGGAACAAGGCCCTGAGTGGATGGTTGCGTCTGAGTCCGTCGCTCTCGAAGGCTCTGGTTTTCAGTTTGTGCGCGACGTCGCGCCTGGTGAAGCCGTGTTTATCTCGCTAGAAGGCAAATTTACTAGCGAACAATGTAGTGCAGGTGCGGTGCATGCGCCCTGTATCTTTGAATACGTTTATTTTGCACGACCAGATACCGTCCTAGATGGCGTGTCCGTTTATGGGGCGCGCTTGAAAATGGGTGAATACCTTGCTGATAAATTAGCAAAGACGTTGCGTTTAGGTGATATCGATGTGGTGATGCCGATTCCAGACTCATCGCGCCCCTCAGCGATGCAACTGGCAGACCGCCTGGGCTTGAGTTATCGAGAAGGCCTGATCAAAAACCGCTATGTTGGACGGACCTTTATTATGCCGGGTCAGGCAGTACGTAAAAAGTCGGTACGCCAAAAACTCAATACAATCGGAATGGAATTCAAGGGTAAAAACGTTTTGTTAGTCGACGATTCGATTGTGCGCGGCACGACGAGCCGCGAAATTGTAGACATGGCTCGCGCAGCAGGCGCCAACAAAGTCTACATGGCCTCAGCAGCACCACCTGTTCGCTATCAAAATGTCTATGGTATTGACATGCCAACGCAGCAAGAGCTTATTGCCACTGGACGCGACGAGCAAGAAATCGCCAAGATTATCGGTGCAGATGCATTGGTGTATCAAGATATTGATTCGATGCAAAAGTCAGTGTCTGATTTGAACCCGGCGCTGACGCACTTTGATACGTCATGTTTTACCGGAGAGTATGTGACGGGCGATATCACGCCAGAGTATCTTGAGCGTTTAGGATTGACACGTCAGGCAGTACGCGAAGAACAAAACGGGTTGCTGTTTAATATGGGCCTAGCCGCTGAAGATCAGTAGGTTTTTTTTGAACGAAAACCACTGATCACGACAACAACCAGAACGCTAAGCAGCGCGAAGAGCAGCAAGCTCCAATAGGCATATTCAAGTCCAAACAACTTGATGCGAGCATCCATACAGCTTGCATAAATGCCAAACAGTGCTGGCATTGCAGTTTCGAGACCGGTTTGCGTCATAAGCAGATCGGCCAGGGTTTGGGCGCACGAAAAGGATTGCGAAGCGACTTGAGCTTGATACCAGGCCGCCAACATGCCGGTCAGAGTTAGGCTCAGACTGAGCATCGCACAAAGTAATCGAATAACAAATCCCTGGCAGAACGCACCCACGGCTGCGACGAGCGCGAGCACGAGGTAGATGAGTCGTTGAAATACACACCAGGCGCAAGGTTGCATGTCAAACGCATGCTGAGACAGAAGCGCAATCCCGATGCCCGCTAGGCATAAACCGCAAATCGCAAACCAGATTTTTTTTTCAAGCAGCACGGCGTTCAACCTGAGTGAGCGCATCGAGCACGGCGCGTTCAAATTGCCGCTGCGTGCGAGGCTGTGACAGAGTTTCTCCGCTCACAACAAAAACGTCCTCAACGCGATCACCCAACGTCATCACTTTGGCCGTTTGCAAATTAATGCCGTAGGCAACAAAAACCTGAGCAACATCTCCCAATAGTCCGGGTCGATCGGTCGCTACAACCTCAAGTCGCCAGTTCTGACTGCCTTCATCGGGATGCAAGGTGACCAGCGGTGGTACTGGGAAGGCCTTTGAAAGTCGCGAAGGGCGGTTCGTTGCGCTGAGTGTATTTGACGAAGAAGACGAGCTTGTATTCAGATGCTTATCGAGCTCGTGTTCGATCATGGTCGCAAGTGTCCGCAACGCGTGGGAATCATCGGTTGGCAACACAATAAAACTATCGAGAGCATAGCCAGAGCGCGTCGTATGGATACGGGCATCTAAGATGCTTAGGCCACGCGCACCAAAAAAACTACAAATCCTCGCAAAAAGATCAACAACGTCCTTGGTATAAACCATAACTTGCAGGCCTTCATCGCCTTCGGTTGGTCGTGCTTTGACGATGGCTTGCTCGGGCGCGACACGATGGTATAGATGACGAGTATGCCAGGCAATATCAGCGGCATCGTGCCGCAAAAAATAGGCAACATCAAGCTGTTGCCAAAATGCCTCACGCGTTTCATCGCGTAAACCTGCGAGCCTGGTCAGACTGGCGGCTGCTTCAAGACGTTGACGCAGCACCGTATTTGTATCGTCTACGGTGCCTCCTAATTTTGCACGTGTCAGATCGTAGAGGTTTTCAAGTAGCTTGCCTTTCCACGTATTCCAAACTTTAGGGCTTGTGCCTCGAATGTCTGCGACGGTGAGTAAGTAAAGTGCCTGAAGATTGCGCAAGGTTTTAACGCGAGCAGCAAAGTCGTTGATCACTTGTGGGTCAGAGAGATCTTTTTTCTGTGCCACTTGCGACATCATCAAATGGCTATCAACTAAAAATATGACAAGAGCAGTGTCCTCGCGGTTAAAGCCATGCGCCTTGGCAAAGCGTTTGACCTCTTGTGCGCCCAACGTTGAGTGATCTCCACCACGACCTTTCGCAATGTCGTGAAATAGTGCGGCAACGTAGAGCAGCCAATGGTGCTCAAAACTCGCGCTCAGGCGACTGGCAAGCGGGTACTCTTGCGCGTGCTCTGGCATGGTAAAGCGTCGCAGATTGCGCACGACCGCTAGCGTATGCTGGTCAACGGTATACACGTGAAACAAGTCGTGTTGCATTTGTCCCACGACGCGTCTGAATACAGGAAGATATCGAGGCAAAATATTCAGCATGGTCATTCTGCGTAACGCGTGCACAATGCCCTGCGGTTGTTGCAAGATCTGTAAAAACAAAGCTTTATTTTCTTGATCACGCCTGAAGGCAGCATTGATTCGATCGCGCGCATGCCAAATCGCGCGTAGTGTGCGCCCTGAAAATTCAGTTAATTCAGGGTGCTGTTGCAAGACCAAAAACACATTCAGTAATTGGCTCGGCTGTGTTTCAAATAACTGATCGTCCACGATATCAAGACGATTGTGTCGGGCAACGTAATGTGCATCGATCACGCGTACCTCTGTTTCTTCTGTAGAAAACAGACGTTCGTCGATATTTTGAACGAGCAAAGTGTTGAGCTGCGTGACGAGTCTTGCCGCCCAGTAATAGCGTTGCATCAAGAGTTCACTTGCGCGGCGCGTTGTGGTTGCGATAAATCCATAGGCTTGCGCCAAGCCGTGTTGTAAATCAAAGAGCAGGCGATCTTCGCGTCGGTTGGCTAACAGATGCAGCTCAATGCGTACGCGCTTAAAGGCTTGTTCAGCCCGTTTAAGGTCTCGCGCTTCAGCGGGTGTTAATAGTCCAGCCCGTGCAATGGCTTGCCAGCTCGAGCCAAAGCCAGCAGCCCTGGCCATCCACATGATGACTTGTAAGTCTCGCAACCCTCCTGGCGATTCTTTGCAATTGGGCTCAAGCGAATAAGGGGTATCTTGGTGGCGTGCGTGCCGTTGTTGCATTTCGGCGCGCTTCGCACGAAAAAACTGTTGTGGGTTCAAATGTTCAGTCATGGTGCGACTGAAGTTTTTTAAAAGTGTTTGACTCCCTGCGATCCAGCGATTTTCAAGCATCGAGGTTTCAATCGTGATGTCGGCTTGTGCTTCTTTGACACACTGTTCGAGGGTTCGTACGCTATAGCCGGGCTCAAGGCCGACATCCCACATCGCGGCGACCAAACCGCTCAGTGCAGTTTCGGCCTGCGCATCTGCATCTGTTTTTAGCAGGATTAAGAGATCGACATCCGAAAAAGGATAGAGCTCGCCACGCCCATAGCCTCCGACAGCAGCGAGTGCAGCCCCCCGGGGTAGCGGATAGAGCTCAAGAAGTTGCCTCAGCGCTTGATCGGCGCAGCGGCACAGCGCGGACAGCAAGTCGTTAGGCCGTAAATTTTGTCGATAAACGCTAATTGCCGCGAGTCGATCCTTCTGTAAGTCGGCCCGAATGGCTGCGATTGTGTCGATGTCATTCATCGAACAGGCCTTTAAGCAGCGATCAGGGCAGGCGGTGCAGGCATGCCTTCTGAAATGGTAAGAACCTCATAGCCGGTGTCCGTGACCAAAATCGTGTGTTCCCATTGCGCCGACAGGCTATGGTCGCGGGTCACAACAGTCCACCCATCTGCCAGTTGCCGAATTTCACGACGTCCCGCGTTAATCATCGGTTCAATTGTAAATATCAGTCCTGGCTCGAGTTTGTCGCCGCTGCCGGCACGGCCATAATGCAAAATTTGCGGCTCTTGATGGAAGCGCTGGCCAATGCCATGGCCGCAGAATTCACGAACCACCGAAAAGCCTTGTTTTTCGGCATGTTTTTGAATGGCGCTACCGATGTCACCCAAGGTGTTACCAGGTTTGACTTGAGCAATGCCGAGCCACATACATTCATAGGTGATCTCGGTCAGTCGTTTGGCCAAGATTGAGGGTTCGCCTACGTAGTACATACGGCTCGTATCCCCAAACCAGCCATCTTTGATAATTGTGACGTCGATGTTGAGTACATCGCTGTTTTTAAGCACACGATCCCCGGGGATCCCGTGGCAAACCTGATGATTGACCGAGGTGCAAATAGCGCCCGGAAAAGGAGGGTACCCAGGCGGCGCATAGCCCACAGTGGCAGAAGTCACTTTAAGCTCTTGCGTTAAAAACTTGAGGCAAAGCTGATCAAGCTCACCGGTCGTGACCCCCGCTTTGACGTGGGGCGTAATGAAGTCGAGTACTTTTGCCGCATCGCGGCAGGCCGCCCGCATTCGGTCTAATTCGGCTGGATTGGTCACTAATCCCATGGCAACTTGAATCTAAGTGGTGAAAGATAGTAGAATTATAGGCTTACCGCATTTTCTGGCTGATAAAAAGTGCTTTCTAAACAGAAGCGCGTTGTTTCGGCCGGCGTGTGTAGAGTACAGGCGATTGAAAAGTATCGGTACTTTTGCCTGCTTGTAAAATATTCTTAACAATAACCGGTCAAAATCTTCTCTGGCTTGGTGCAACGCGGTTGTACCAGCTGCCAAACAGGATGAGACCAAATCGCGTGTTGCGTCACCAGGGTGCTGCTTTTCTTGAATGAAACAGTGCAGATGCAATACAAGACTTAACCCTCGGAGCCTTAAATCATGTCGTTAATGCGTGAAATGTTAGAAGCGGGTGTGCACTTCGGTCACCAAACCCGTTACTGGAATCCTAAGATGGCGCCCTTTATTTTTGGCCATCGCAACAAAATCCACATTATTAACCTCGAAAAAACGGTAGCCAACTATACCGAAGCGACTAAATTTGTACGCTCTGTGGCGGCCAAAGGCGGCAACGTTCTGTTCGTGGGCACCAAGCGTGCTGCACGTGAACTCGTGGCCCAAGAGGCGATGCGTGCAGGGATGCCCTTCGTAGACAGCCGTTGGCTCGGCGGTATGCTGACAAACTTCAAAACGGTCAAAAGCTCAATCAAGCGCTTAAAAGACATGGAAGTCATGATCGCTGATGGTGGCACCGAGCGCATGAGCAAAAAAGAAGGCCTCATGTTTCAACGTGAACTCGATAAGCTGAATAAGTCGATTGGCGGCATCAAGGACATGAACGGTTTGCCAAGTGCCATTTTTATGATTGATGTCGGTTATCACAAGATTGCAGTTCTTGAGGCTCAAGCCTTAGGCATCCCAGTCGTTGCGGTTGTTGATACTAATCATTCGCCCGATGGCATTGACTACATCATTCCGGGTAATGATGACTCTGCTAAAGCGATTGCCCTGTATGCAAAAGGTATGGCAGATGCCGTGCTTGAAGGTCGCGCGCAGAGCTTGAACGGTATCGTCGAAGAACTTGCCTCTGGCGAAGAGTTCGTCGAAGTCGCTGAAGAAAAAGCGTAAGTTTTTGTAATGCCCGCCTGAGTGCGGGTCATTGAAATCGAGCGCCTTGGCTTCATTGTCGGGGCGCCTTTCACTACTCTTGGAGCAAACATGGCTGAAATTACTGCCGCAATGGTTAAAGAATTGCGCGAAAAAACTGACGCACCCATGATGGAGTGCAAGCGCGCGCTCACCGAAGCTGCGGGCGATATGGCTCGGGCTGAAGAAATCTTACGTGTCAAGCTTGGAAGCAAAGCCAGTAAAGCAGCGGGCCGCGTGACTGCTGAAGGCCTAATTGGTCTTTATATCTCGCCTGATGCAAAACAAGGCGCAGTCCTTGAAGTCAATTGCGAAACGGATTTCGTTGCAAAAAATGACGATTTTGTGGCCTTTGTTGAGTCGCTTGCTAAGCAAGTGGCCGGCAATGACTATGCTGATGTAGCCGCTCTGTCTGGCTCAAGTCTTGGTGGCGGAACTGTTGAGTCCGTGCGTTCTGCGCTTGTCGGAAAAATTGGTGAAAACATTTCGATTCGCAGGTTTCAACGCTACACAACGGCCAATAAGCTTTCGAGTTATGTCCATAGCGGTCGTATCGGCGTGTTGGTTGAGTATTCTGGAGCGGATGAAGTCGGTAAAGATTTAGCCATGCATATCGCTGCAACGAAGCCGCGCGCTCTAGATGAGTCGGGTGTTCCTGAGGCCGATAAAGAAACTGAGCGTTCGGTTGCGCGCCAGAAGGCCGCCGAATCAGGTAAACCGGCTGAAATCGTTGAAAAAATGGTTGAAGGCTCGGTCC
>CALQNE010000146.1 GCA_943331855.1 Bordetella parapertussis | reverse complement strand
GTGCGCCACGTTTTTTGGCATGCTCGTATTCTTCCAGCACCAACACACCGGCACCTTCACCCAGAACAAATCCATCACGGTCGCGGTCCCAGGGGCGCGAAGCTGTGGTGGGATCATCGTTGCGTTGCGACAACGCGCGCATGGCCGCAAAACCACCAATCCCAAGTGGAGACACGGTTGATTCAGCGCCCCCCGCGACCATCACATCAGCATCGCCGTATTCAATCATGCGGGCAGCGTCACCTATCGAATGCAAGCCAGTCGTGCAGGCCGACACCACAGCATACGAAGGGCCTTTCAAACCCAACATAATCGTGAGCTGACCAGAAATCAGATTAATCAATGAGGCTGGCACAAAGAACGGCGAGATCCTACGCGGACCGCGCTGTAAATATTCAGTTTGGGTTTCTTCGATACGCTGCAGGCCGCCAATACCAGAACCAACAATCACACCGACGCGCTCGGGATCGGTTTGCGCAAGATCAAGCCCAGAATCGGTCCAGGCTTGCAAGCCGGCCGCGATCCCGTAGTGGATGAACGTATCCATGGTACGAGCTTCTTTGGCAGGAATAATCGAAGTGACATCAAAATCTTTAACTTCGCCTGCAATATGCGCATTGAAGGCGCTAGGATCAAATCGCGTGATGCGTCCGATACCCGATCGACCGTTCACGATATTGTCCCAAGCCGTCGCAATATCGTTACCCACTGGGCTGACGATACCAAGGCCTGTAATGACGACACGTCGCTTCACGGATCACTCCTTATATGTGATAACGGCGGTCAAGATGTAAGGGACAACACAGCATTGGGCCTAAGCACCTAGGTCGTGTTTGAACCAGACTTCTTAACCGCCTAACTGACCCTACCCTGCGCAGCTTTGCTGATGGCTCACACCATCAACCAAGACTTGCAGCAGCCTATTACTTAGAACGCGAGTTGATGTAATCAACGGCCTGTTGAACAGTCGTGATTTTTTCAGCTTCTTCGTCAGGGATTTCGGTTTCGAACTCGTCTTCGAGTGCCATGACTAGCTCGACCATGTCGAGTGAATCGGCACCGAGGTCGTCAAGAAAAGAGGATGCGTTCTTGATCTCGGCTTCGTTGACGCCGAGTTGCTCAGCGACGATCTTCTTAACGCGCTGTTCGATGCTTTCCATTCATATCTCCAAAGGGGGAAAAGTTCGCCGAATTATAGCGAACCGGCAGAAAAAAAGCCTGTTACATGTACATGCCGCCGTTCACGTGGAGCGTCGTGCCTGTTATGTAACCGGCTTGGGGAGACGCCAAAAACGCTGCAGCGTGAGCAATATCTGCCGCAGATCCAAGGCGTCCAAGGGGAATTTGACTTAAAAGTGCTGAGGTTTGACCTTCGTCAAGGCCGCTAGTCATATCGGTGGCAATAAAACCTGGTGCAATGCAATTGACTGTTACGCCACGGCTTCCGAGCTCGCGGGCCAAGGCCCGGGTCATGCCAGCCACACCTGCTTTGGCTGCCGCATAATTGGCCTGCCCGGGATTACCACTAGAACCGACCACCGAAGTAATATTGATGATTCGTCCCCAGCGCGCCTTCATCATGCCACGCATCACGGCCCTGGACAGGCGGAAAACCGAGGTCAGATTCGTTTGCAACACTGCATCCCCATCATCATCTTTCATCCGCATGGCTAGATTGTCGCGCGTAATACCGGCATTATTGACCAGAATATGCAGCCCACCTGACTCTTTGGTCAGGGCCTCGATCAGCGCATCGCAGGCTGGTGCATCAGTCACATTCAGAACCACACCTCGCCCGCCTTGAGCGGCGAGCGCCTCAGTAATCCCTGCAGCACCCGCCTCGGTCGTTGCAGTACCAATGACTACGGCACCGCGCGCCGCAAGTTCTTGTGCAATGGCCTTTCCGATTCCTCGTGAGGCACCGGTTACTAAGGCAGTTTTATCTTTCAGATCCATGATTATTATCCTTAGGCCGCAGCCAAGGCCTCAAGTGCAATCTGCATTGACTCGGGATCGGTTACCGACAAGGCAACCAAATCAGGATCAATTCGCTTGACCATACCTGATAAGACCTTGCCCGGACCACATTCAATGATATGGGTGATCCCTTGCGCCTTCATGGCCTGAATCACCTCAACCCAACGTACAGCATGCCAGGCCTGACGAACCAAAGCATCGCGGATCGCATCGGGCGACTGTTCAATCGCTACGTCAACGTTATTCACAACGGGAATAACGGGTGTCGAAACATTAATCTTGGCCAAGGCACCGGCCAGCACGTCAGCGGCGGGTTTAAGCAAACTTGAATGAAACGGGGCAGAAACAGGCAACAGCATTGCACGCTTGGCACCGGCGGCCTTCGCTGTCACGATTGCACGCTGCACAGCCGTCGCATGACCCGCAATCACAACCTGCGAAGGCGCATTGAAGTTCACAGCTTCGACGACTTCACCTTCGGCCGCATCCAGGCATGCCTGCTTAACCAAATCATCTTCTAGCCCGAGTACAGCCGCCATTGCCCCAGTACCCACGGGCACCGCCGCCTGCATCGCGTCAGCACGTATACGCACAAGACGCACTGCGTCGGGCAAAGACAACGCCCCCGCTGCAGTCAGCGCTGCGTACTCACCCAGACTATGGCCCGCCATCAAAGCGGCCTTCGGACCACCAGCGGCACACCAGGCCTCGTACATGGCAACGCCTGCCGTCAACATCGCTGGTTGGGTATTGGTGGTCAAACTGAGCTGTTCAGCGGGACCTTGGGCCATGAGCGCGCCCAAATCTTCGCCCAGTGCTGCACTGGCTTGTGCAATGACTTGCATGGCCGCAGGGTGCCCCGACCAGACATCCATCATGCCGACCGACTGAGAACCTTGACCCGGAAAAACGAAAGCAAATTTCATGGTGTGTAGTATTTTTTTCTATTAACAATTACATCTTGACGAGAACTGAGCCCCAGGTGAAGCCACCACCGACTCCCTGCAATAACACCAACTGACCGGGTTGAATCCGCCCATCGCGACGCGCAACATCCAAAGCCAGAGGGATGCTGGCGGCAGAGGTATTCGCATGTTGATCAACAGTCATCACGACTTTTTCAAGCGGAATATCAAGCTTGCGGGCAAGAAAAGTCAAAATGCGCGAATTGGCCTGGTGCGGAATCAACCAATCAATTTGCGACAACGCTAAACCTGCCTGCGCCACCACCTCACGTGCAGAACGATCAAGCACCGTCACGGCTTGTTTAAACACGGCCTGCCCATCCATCCGCAAAAAGGGGTCACCGGTAACCTCACCATAGGCAACATTACCTGCTGCAGACAAAATACCCATCTGGCTACCATCTGCGTGCAACTCAGCAGACAAAATGCCAGGCTGCTCGCTGGCCTGCAACACGACAGCCCCCGCACCATCACCAAACAATACACAGGTGCCACGATCATTCCAGTCAAGAATACTTGAAAAAACCTCAGCACCGATCACGACAGCACAACGCGCCCGGCCCGCACGAATAAATGCTTCGGCCGTGGTCAACGCATAGACAAAACCACTGCACACCGCCTGTACATCGAACGCCGCTGCGCCCTTGTTACCCAAATTTGCTTGCACCAAACAGGCTGTGCTTGGAAATACAAAGTCAGGTGTTGATGTCGCCAAAATAATCAGGTCAACTTCGCTGGCATCGACATTGGCGTCGACAAGCGCCCGTCGCGCCGCTTCGGTGGCAAGCGTACTGGTTTTAACGCCACGATCCGCCAGATAACGTTGCCGTATGCCAGTGCGTTCAAAAATCCATTGATCAGAGGTTTCAATATTGCGTGTCGCCAGATCGGCGGCGAGCGCATCGTTGCTCACGCAACGTGGCGGTAAAAAACTACCCGAACCTACGATTCGCGCGTAAGGCATTGATTGCGTCATGCAAGGCCTCCGGACTCGGTCGCTTCAGCGACGAGTTGGATTTGCGTGAGTTGTGCGATCGCTGCTGTAGTGCGCATCAACAACTGACTCACGACCGAAGCCCGCGCGCAATCCAGTGCAAACCCAAAAGCGACTGAATCTGCAGAGCCGTGGCTTTTAATCACGACCCCGCGTAACCCGAGCAGTGCGGCGCCATTAAAGCGGCGATTATCTGCTTGCGCCCGAAAGCGTCTTAGCACCGGCAGCGCGAGCAAACCAAGCGCTTTGGCAAAGAGATTGCGGGTAAACGCCTCGCGCAACATATGGGCCATCATGCGCGCCACACCCTCAGCCGTTTTAAGCGACACATTGCCGACAAAGCCATCACACACCACAACGTCGACCGTGCCTTTGAAGATATCGTCACCCTCAACGTTGCCATAAAAATTCAGCGAGCTTTGGCGCAATAATTCGCCCGCCTGTTTAACGACCTCGTTACCCTTGATCGCTTCTTCGCCGATATTGAGCAAACCGATCGAAGGATTGGGATTTTGTTTACCGACCTGCGCAAAAGCGGTACCCATAATCGCGAACTGCAATAAGTGCTGGGCTGAACAATCTACGTTAGCCCCTAAATCGAGCATGATAGTGGTGCCACCCAGCTGATTAGGCAAGACCGATGCAATCGCAGGACGATCAATGCCATCGAGTGTTTTAAGAACATATTTCGAAATCGCCATCCAGGCACCGGTATTACCTGCCGACACACAGGCATCTGCCTGACCATCTTTAACGGCTTGCGCAGCCAGGCGCATCGAAGAATCTTTTTTGCGTCGAAGCGCGATTTCGACCGAGTCATCCATATGCACGACCTCGGTCGCCGAAACGATCGTCAGGCGATCGGCGGATACAGTCGGGTAGGAGTTGGCGTGCGCAGCAACAGCCTGCTTGATTGGCTCAGAGAGCCCGACTAATAAAAGGTGCGTGTCAGGAAAGCGTTGAGCAAAGTCAAACGCCGCAGGGATCGTGACGGGGAGACCCGAGTCACCACCCATGCAATCAATCGCGATGCGAATCACGGCAGACACGTGAGGATGCAGCGGTTTGCGTAGGGACGAGTTGTGCCCGTCAACCCGCTTTATTCGTCAGTCTTTGTCTTGAGGACCTTGCGACCACGGTACACCCCTGTTGGGCTGATGTGGTGACGCAGGTGTTGCTCGCCGGTATTGGGCTCTACCGCTGTAGACGGATTAACCAAAAAATCATGCGAACGGTGCATACCGCGCTTTGAGGGGGATTTTTTATTTTGCTGAACAGCCATGACAACTCCTGTGGGTCGGCGAATTGTACGCCAACCATCTTAAAAAATAACTACTTACCTTTAATCTTAAGCTGCCCCAATACTGCAAATGGCGAGGGAAGCTGTGGCTCGGGACTTGAATTTTCGGCTTGCGCCTTGGATTCGGCCCCACCTGCGGACTCAGGACATATTTCATGCCTGGGTACATAGGGAACTTCTAAAATCATTTCGTCTTCTACCAGATCTAGCAAATTGAAGGTTGCAGATCCCATTATTTTTTCGGGTGCATCTAAATCAGCGTCATCGAGATCACCCAGATCCAGATCAGACTCGCGCACCACAAGTTCAAATACTGCTTGCCGATCGACTGGAAACAACAAATCCCCCAGACATCTTTGACACTCAAGCACTAATAGCGCCTGAATTTTTACAACCAACTGCAATTTACCGACTTTGCTACGACGCCCTTGCAGCAGGTACTTTACTAGTCCCGGATGTTGCGGGGCCTGCTCAAGCACCACGAGCTCGGCGAAGGGTTGCTCAGGCACATCCTCGAGCAACCGATCCAAACGGTTGACTGCGAAAACGCCTTCAATTAACTGGCCGCGACGCGCAAACTCAAACACATCAACGACAGGGGGCACGCCTAACCTGAAGCTTGGGCTAAGATCTTTCGACATCGTCTTGTCCTTGCCGCCTTGTCTCTACTAAAGAACGGATGCTGCGGCGCGCAATTAAGCACGAGCGCGCCCAATGCGATTAATGCAGCAAAGCAAGAGATAATAGCGTGTTTACACTAGTAACGTCAATATCCTTGCTGAGATCGACCACCGCCGTGCACCCCACTTTGATCCTTGCCTCAAGTTCTAAATATCGCCAAGAATTACTCTCTAGGCTAAAAATTCCTTTCTCTGTCGTGGTGCCAAATCTGGATGAAACCCCTTTGGCACAAGAGCAACCCGAGCAGCTCGCGTTGCGATTGGCGATTGCCAAGGCACAACACGTGGCGAAAACGAGCCCCGGATCCGTCGTCATTGGCGCCGATCAAGTGGCCTGCTTGCATGACCTGCCATTAGGAAAACCGGGTAACGCGTTGGCTGCAAAAGCGCAATTACGTCAGCTATCCGGACAAACCGTCACCTTTTATAGCGCGATGGCTGTGGTACTTGATACGCAACTACAGAGCGTCGTCGTGCCTACCCAGTGCGTCTTTAGGACGCTTTCAGATAACGCAATTGAGCGCTACCTTGCGATCGACCAGCCCTTTGACACGGCCGGCAGTGCCAAAGCCGAATGCCTGGGCATTGCCCTGATGCAAAGCATGGATAGTAGCGACCCCACCTCGATCATCGGTTTACCGCTCATCGCACTCACCCGCATGCTGAGTCAAGTTGGACTTGATCCGCTCGAGCACGCCAGGCAGGCTGTACGCTAAGCGCTCAAACGACTTCACTAGTCCCTTACTCAACTACTCCTTCACTCATTAAGCTCACATGACGACAGCCTCACCTTCAAAGTCAACGATCGGCACTCTACATCTCATGCCCGTGGGGTTAGGGCCTGCCCCAATCGGGCACTGGCTGCCGGACGCTGCACAGACACAGGCGGGCTTGCTAAGCAGTTATATTGCTGAAAATGCCAAAACCGCTCGGGCTTTTTTAAAGCTCATCAAGCTGCACCACCCCTTGCAAGAGATCACCATTCATGAACTCAACTCACGCGTTGATGAGGCGCAATTAAAAAGCTGGCTTGAACCGCTGCGCAACGGTCAAGATATTGGCTTGGTTTCTGAAGCGGGATGCCCTGCCGTTGCAGACCCAGGCGCACGCGCCGTCACCATCGCTCATCACTGGGGTGCCACCGTCAAGCCTTGGGTCGGACCTTCCTCGATTCTGCTTGGGCTCATGGCGAGCGGGCTCGACGGACAACGTTTTGTGTTTCATGGCTATGCACCGGTTGATCAAACTGATCGCGGCCGCCAACTCACCGTGTGGGAGCAAGCCTCTAGCAAACAGTCGCAAACGCAATTACTGATCGAGACGCCTTATCGCAATCAGGCCATGTTCAACAGTTTGCTTGAACATCTCAAGGGCAATACGCGGCTGTGCATCGCTCGCTCATTAACTACCGCAGATGAATGGGTACGCACGCTGACGATTTCACAATGGAAGTCGCAGCCCAAACCCGAGCTCGACAAGCACCCCACACTTTTTTTGTTTCAAGCCTCTTCACTCAAGCATTAAGAACATGACTCAATTTTTTTCGCACTCGTACACCCGGCTCGCACTACTATTCAGCCTACTTATCTTGGCGGGCTGCGCCTCACAGCGTACAAGCGGGCCGTATCTCTTTGACGATTCGCTCAAAGCGACTGGTAAAAATAGTCGCGTTGATATCATCGTGCTGCACTACACCGCCTCGAGCAAACAAAGTGCCTTACTGACCCTGACGAATCGCGAAGTCAGTTCACACTACGTCGTGTCAGATGACAGCAAGCCCGTAGTCTATAAACTGGTTGAAGAAAATCTGAATGCCTGGCACGCTGGCGACAGCAGCTGGTACGGCAAAACCGATATTAATCCGCGCTCAATCGGTATTGAAATTGTGCACCCTGGCTGGGCGCGCAACAGCAATGGGGATCTGGGTCCGGCGTACCCCCCTGCCCAAATCGATGCAGTCATCGCACTCACGCTCGAAGTTGCCAAACGTCATGGTGTTGCACCTGAAAACATTGTTGGGCACAGCGATGTCGCGCCCTTGCGTAAGCAAGATCCAGGGCCTGCTTTTCCCTGGAAAAAACTTGCACAAGCCGGCGTGGGTCGCTGGTTTGACGAAGCCGCGGCTAAAAAATACCAAGCCGAATACGTACACTATGGTCCGCCCGATGCGGGCTGGTTTCAAAAACAATTAAAACGTGTCGGCTACGGCACGCCAGAGACCAATTACTTTGACGCCAATACGCTGAATACGCTTGCAGCGTTTCAGATGCACTACCGGCCTGAACTTGTGAATGGCAAGCCTGATGCACAAACTGCTGCAAGATTACGTGCCCTGCCTACCAGGGGCTCAGGACTTTAAACCGACTTGCGTAACGAGGACTGCCGTTTTTTATAGCGAATCACACGCCAGCCCAATAACCCGGCCATCACCGCTGCATAAATCGCGACGGTAAAGAAATCATTCTTGCCGGATTTATGCCAGTAATAGTGCAGCAACCCAAGCAGCGCAATCACATAGATCAGCCGATGCAATTGCTGCCACTGAGGACCGAGCCTGCGCATCCAACCATGGGTTGAAGTGATGGCCAACAACGACATGGTCAAAAAAGCGGCCATCCC
>CALQNE010000145.1 GCA_943331855.1 Bordetella parapertussis | reverse complement strand
GGTCAAGCAGTTGATGGATCGCCCAGAAGCGCTCAGTATTTCAGGGTCTAAGCGTGAAGTCAGCTTTATTTTTACCGATATTGCGGGCTTCACGACGATGTCTGAAGCGCTCAGTTCTGAGAAGCTGTCTGAAGTACTCAACGAGTATTTAGATGGGGCCTGCCAGATTATTTTGAGCTTTGATGGAACGGTCGATAAGTTCATCGGCGATGCCATCATGACGATTTTTAATGCACCGCTTGATCAAACGGATCACGCGGCCAGAGCCGTGCAGTGCGCCCTGGCGCTGGATGTGTATGCCGAGACGTTTAGAAAGAAGCAAAATGCCTTAGACATACCGATCGGCGAAACACGTATTGGTGTGCACACCGGTTTTGCCACGATTGGTAATTTTGGTTCGCATTCGCGTATGGATTACACCGCCTTAGGTGATACGGTGAATACCGCCGCCCGTACCGAGGGTGTCAATAAATATTTTGGTACGCGTGTGTGTTGCACCCAGCAAACCGTGCAGCAAGCGCCCGAGCAACGGTTTAGAAAAATCGGCGATGTGGTGCTCAAGGGCAAGATTGAAGCGGTCGGGCTATTCGTGCCGGTCACGCAAGATGAGTTCGATTCTGACTTAAACGTTGATTATCAGGCGTTTTATTCGATTTTGCAGAAAGCCGATGCAACAGCGATGACGCCTGAAGCACAAGCGTCGGCGCTGGCGCTGGCAGAACGTTACCCCGCAGACCCCTTGTTTCAGTTTCACCTTCAACGGCTACACGCTCAGGTGTTTGGCGTTGTCGTTCGGATGGAAGATAAGTGATGACCACTAAAGCGTTGAGCGCTTCACGCTGTTGGTGGGTCTCACGACTCAGTTTAGTGTTGACATTATTGTTGGGTGAGTCGGCTCAGGCCGCCACGCCGCATCTTGAGGCCGGTGCACAAGCAGTGCGAGAATCGCAAATGGATGTGGCGGCGCAGCAGCAATTGCAAAACAATCAATTGAATCAGTCGACGACCGATCCGCAAAGCTTTCTTTTGCAAATGCAACGCACAGACAAAACCCCGATCAAAAAATCACTCGATGACTTGCAATTTACGGTCAATGGGATTGATTTTGATGGTAATGATGTGTTTACGGATGCGGCGTTGCAAGAGTACTTTGCCACTTATATCAATCGACCCGTTTCGTTGCCAGAGCTTAACGAAGTGGTTGAAACGATCGAAGATAAATATAAGCAGGCTGGTTACTTTTTAAGTCGTGTATATATTCCACCGCAAACGCTTGAAAACGGTGTGCTCAAGATCAAGGTCATCGAAGGCTACCTGAGTGGGATTTTTGTCGAAGGTGGCACCACCGGAAATCGTGCCAAGATCAACGCGTTGACTGCGGATTTAGCCAATAAAAAGCCACTGGATTTACCGAGTGTAGAAAAAGCCATCCGCACGCTCAACGCGTTTCCATCAACGACCGTGAGTGCTGTCTTGCGACAAGGTACTGAAGTGGGCGCGTCCGAAATGGTGCTCAAAGTCAGTGAATTGCCTGATTATTATTCAGTGTCGGTCAATAACTTTAACTCGCCGGCAGTTGGCACGTGGGGAGTCTCTTTGGCAGGCACTGTCAATCGCGTGTTTGATCGCGATAATCAATTGAGTTTTAGCACCAGTGCTTCGTTAGGCTCGGGTTCGGTCGAAGATTTTAAAAGAATGCTGTCGTTTTCGGCGAAGTATTCGCAACCGATCGGCAATTCGGGGTTGTCAGCGAGCTTAAGTTATCTGTACTCCCAAAGTCAGCCCGTGGCAACGGTAGCAGATCTCAATCTGCTCTCGCAAGGTACAACAATAGCGCCTCGCTTGAGCTATCCAATGTTTAGTAACCGTGGAAACTCGCTCGTGCTCGATTCTGGCGTGACGTTTAGTCAAACGCAGACGTTGCTCGCCGGGACACCGTTTACGACGGACAAGTCGACGGTGTTTGACTTGACTCTGCGCTGGACCAACACTACTTGGTTGCAAGGAATTACCAATTTGAGCGTTGGCTATTATCAAGGCATCGCGGGTTTGAACTCATCTAGCGCGAGCGACTTAGGCGTTTCCGTACCGGGCTTTAATCCCTCATTCAACAAGATCGCCTTTAATCTCTCACGCACCCAATTTTTGCCTAATAAATTCAGCCTGCACGTGGGCGCTGTTGGTCAGTATGCAGCCGACAGCATGCTGATTGCTAATCAGATTTCGTTTGGAGGCCCACCGATTGGTCGCGCGTACTACTACGGTGCGATTATGGGAGACCGTGGCCTGGGCTTCTTTGCCGAGTTGCGCAAAGACGTGACGTTGTCGGAGCTGTCTAACCAGCCCCTACAGTTTTTTACCTTTGTCGATAAAGGTACGACCTACATTAATACCAACGAAGCGGCCGGTAGGGTGGGTGGAGCGTTTAGCTTAATCTCGTACGGTCTAGGCGTTCGCACAAACTTTTCAAAAGGCTCAGTTGAGTTGTCTTATGCACGAGGCGCCTCGGTGTTGAATACGCCCAACCCGCCGTCAAACAATCGCTTTCTGTTTTCTGGTATTTATTATTTTTAGCTTGGTTCGACGCTGAGATTTTTGATCGTGACAATTTGATCCTGATCTCGTTGCATTGACGGGTGAGCCACGGCAGCATCACACGTTTTGTGTGAGGCAACATGGGCAGGCTTTGTGCGCTAGCGATTGTGTTGGGTGCGGTGTTTGTGCAGTGTTTGCCAAAGCTGCCCGCCCTTGGCAGCTTGTATGCAGCCAGTCTTGGCCTTGCTGGCTTGCTCGCAATCTTGTGTCGGCAACCGCGGTCTTGGTTTTGGCGGGTGACACTCGTGCTCACCGCGTTGCTTGTTAGCGTCACGTGGGCGACCTGGCGGGCAGAGCATCGCCTGAGCGCAGTACTTTCCTCTGAGCACGAAAACGTCGTGACGCGTCTGACCTTTCGGGTAGCGTCTTTGCCTAACGACACCTCAGAGAGCCTGCGCTTTGAGGCGCAAGTACTTAAACCGTTCAAAGCTGGGGTGCCAACCTCTTTGCAAGTGTCGTGGTTAAAAAAATCCGATATGCCAAAGGTGTTGCCTGGGAACGTATTTCGCGCCGCGTTGGTGTTGCGTCGTCCGCACACTAACCTCAATCCGCATGGCTTTGATTACGAGGGGCATCTGTTTGCAAAAAATATTCGTGCACTAGGCCGAGTGCGAGGTACGCCTGTCTTAGTGACCGATAATCCTGCCGCAAGCTTTTCGGTAGCCGTTGCACGTGCGCGGCATCACTTGCGCGAAGGCATGCGCCGCGTCACCGCAAATATGCCCTACGGCGCGGTGTTGATTGCGTTGGCCATTGGCGATCAGGATAGTGTGAAGCAAGAGCATTGGCAAATTTTTAATCTAACTGGGATTACACATCTCGTGTCGATTAGCGGTTCTCATGTGACGATGCTGGCAGCTGTTGGCGGCTGGTTAACGCTATTGACGATGAAGCGAGCACGTTGGCGCGGGCGACTGTTGTGTGAACGCATGCCCGCCAAAGTGGTTGCTACGCTTGTCGCGATGGTGGTGGCTTGGCTGTATTGCTTATTGGCGGGGTGGGGTGTGCCCGCGCAACGTACCTTTTTTATGCTGGCGTGCGTGGCAGTATCGGTACTGGTGCGCCATACCTTGTCAGCTTCACGCGTGCTGGCTGGCGCGGCAGCGGTGGTTGTTCTTGCTGACCCGTGGGCGCCTTTGGCAACCGGCTTTTGGTTGTCGTTTTTAGCGGTCGGGATTTTATTTGCAGCAGGCACTGCGGGTAAGAAGCTTGGTCAGGTGCACTCGCGCTGGCAAAGACTGAAACAAGTGTGCACCGAAGCGAGTCGCTTGCAATGGCTCATTACGATCGCGATGCTTCCTGTCTTGGCTTTTTTGTTTCAGCAAGTTTCTCTGGTCTCACCCTTCGCGAACGCGCTTGCGATTCCGGTACTCACCTTTATTGTCACGCCGCTGGCCTTGGCGTTAGCCTTGTTTGGCGTCGTGCCAGGATTGGGGGGGTTGGCCACGGCGAGCGGTGTGCTTGCGCACGCGGCACTTGAATATACGTTGACCCCCGTGACGTGGCTAGCAAATTTGTCGTGGGCAAGCTTTGAGGTCGCCGCAGCACCTGTTTGGACCTTGGTACTCGCCGGTGTAGGCTTGTGCTGGGCACTACAACCTCCGGGTTGGCCCCTGCGTCGTGCAGGTTGGTGTTTGCTATTGCCGGTCTTGTCTTTTGAACCGCAACGTCCAGCGATGGGGCACTGGCGGCTTCTTGCTTTTGATGTCGGTCAGGGCAGCGCAGTTCTTTTGCAAACGCAAACACATGATATTTTGTTTGACACGGGTCCACGTCAGGGCGCCAGTGATGCCGGTACGCGTCCGATTATCCCAAGCTTGCGAGCGTTAGGCATACGAAAACTGGATAGCATCGTCGTGTCTCATGCCGACGGCGATCACGCAGGCGGCTTATTGGCAGTGTTAAAAGCGTTACCGGTTGGCACGTTATACAGCTCATTTTCGTTTCAAGAGTGGCTCAGGCGTGCATCGCCCGCGCGTGTTCTGGCAACTTTTAAAAGTGGGCCCGCGCAGACGCTGCTCTGCGAACGTGGACAGGACTGGGAGTGGGATGGCGTGGTATTTCAATTTTTGCATCCTGAGGCAATACAGCTCAAAGTCGAGTCAGTTCGATCTAACAAGACCAAGCCCTCAAAAAACGCGCAAAGTTGTGTGCTGCATGTTCAAGGCTTGCTCCACTCGGCCTTGTTGCCGGGGGACATTGGCGTCAAACAAGAGCAACTTTTGTTCGAGAGGCGCGCCGCAAACATGCCCCCAGACCTGGCAGCTGATCTGGTCGTGGTGGCACACCATGGCTCAGATACGTCTTCGTCACCTCGATTTGTGCAGCAGCTCAGGGCGCAGCACGCAATCGTGCAAGCGGGGTATCTCAATCGTTTTGGGCACCCCCACGCATCGATTAAGCAGCGCTGGCTAAAGGCCGGGGCAAGTTTCTGGCAAACGGATCGGCACGGAGCCCTCGTGGCAAATTCTACGCCTGCAGGGTTGTCGGTTCAGCCTTACAGCCAACTGCGCCAACGCTACTGGCATCAAAGGCAACGCTAGAACCACTACAATAGGACTTGGTTTTTCAGGAGCCCCTTCATGGCCACGCCTCGTCTTAAAGCAGTCATGTGCAGCAGTCCGGCTGGGTTGCACCGCATGGCTTATACAGAATGGGGCGATCCCTCTAATAAAAAGCTTGTGTTGTGCGTGCATGGTTTGACGCGCACGGGTCGCGATTTTGACGTTTTGGCCAAGCGGTTGGCGCAAGATTTTCGGGTTGTGTGCCCCGATGTAGTGGGGCGTGGCATGTCCGATCGGCTGGCAAACCCAGCTTTCTATGCGGTGCCCCAGTACGCTGCCGACATGGTGAATCTGGTTGACCGTCTGCAACCCTCTGAATTGCACTGGGTGGGCACCTCGATGGGCGGCTTGATTGGTCTGGCGTATGCCGGTGCCCTGGCCCTGGCACGTGTGCAACAACAAACCCTGACCCCCGCTCAGCATTACTCGAGCCTACCCTCAACGGGGGTTCGTCTGGATCGTCTTGTGCTCAATGACGTGGGGCCACACCTTGAACCGGTGTCACTTGAACGTATCGGACAATATGTCGGCGAAGCGATTGAGTTTGCGAGCTTTCAGGATGCAGTCCAGTATGTCAAAAAAACTGCAGCCTCCTTTGGCCCGCACACCAAGGCGCAGTGGGAAGAACTGACGCGCTACACCTATATTGAGCAAAACGGCGTCTGGATTAAGCACTACGATTTGGGGCTGGCTGTGCCGTTTAAAAGTATGACCCCTGAAGTCGCGGCCCAAGGCGAACAATACTTATGGTCGGCCTACGCCTCGGTTCAAACGCCGATTATGATTTTGCGTGGTGCCGAGTCTGATTTATTGTCTAAACATACCTTGCAGCAAATGCTTGAGCGTAATCCGCAGGCTAAGTCGCACGAGTTTAGCGGCGTAGGCCATGCACCCACCCTGATGACTGACGATCAAGTCAAGGTCGTAACGGATTTTTTATATGCCTAATCAAACGCCCGCTTTTTGTGCAGATTTGCATTGTCATTCAACCATCTCTGACGGCGTCTATAGCCCTGAAGTGGTCGCCGAGCGCGCGCACGCGTGCGGTGTGACCTTATGGGCACTGACCGATCATGACGAAGTGTCTGGGCAACAACGCGCCCGCGCCAGAGCCGAAGCACTCGGTATGCATTATTTATCGGGTGTCGAAATTTCGGTCACCTGGGCCAAACAAACTGTGCACATCGTTGGACTCGGCATCGATCCTGAGAACGCGGGGTTGGTACAGGGCTTGCGTGAGACGCGTGCAGGCAGATCCGGACGTGCACGCCGCATCGGCGAGCGGTTGGCCAAGCTTGGCATGCCTGGTGCCTTTGAAGGCGCTCTGACTTTTGCGGGAAATCCCGAGCTGATTAGTCGCACACACTTCGCGCGCTTTTTGGTAGAGGCCGGTCATTGCCCCACCGTGCAAGGCGTATTTGACAAGTATTTAAGTGACGATGGCCCCGCGCACGAGCCCATGCAATGGGCCAAACTTGATGAGGCTGTTGCCTGGATCCGTGGTGCAGGCGGTGTCGCAGTCATTGCACATCCTGGCCGTTATCATTACACCCCGACGCAATTTGGCGCACTGTTTGATACCTTTAAAGAGGTCGGTGGCCAAGCGATCGAAGTCATCACGGGTAGCCACACTGTGCCGCAATATCAAGAGTACGCGCAGATCGCACGTCACTATGACTTTCTAGCTTCGTGTGGTTCAGATTTTCATAGCTCAAAAGAGAGCACGATTGAATTTGGCAGTTTGCCGCCTTTACCGGCTGACTTGAAACCGGTTTGGCAAAACTTGCTTTGAAAACCTTTGCAGAAACATGAATAAAGCTTTCGTAAAAGAACAAGACAACGATGATGACGATGATGTCCCTGAAGCCGCGGCTTTGCCTAAGGGGACACGTAATTATTTGACACCTGGTGGCTATGCCGCGTTGCGCAGCGAGTTAATCAAGCTGATGAATGAAGAGCGACCCGCCATGGTTCAAATCGTTTCGTGGGCAGCTTCAAACGGTGATCGCTCTGAAAATGGCGATTATCTCTATGGCAAAAAACGCTTACGCGAAATTGATCGCCGCATGCGGTTTTTAACTAAACGTCTTGAGCTAGCCGAGATCGTTGATCCCGCCATGCAACAGAATCGCGATCAGGTATTTTTTGGTGCAACTGTGTTGTATGCAGATCAAACTGGCCTTGAGCGTCGTGTCACCATTGTTGGGGTCGACGAGGCAGATCCGTTAAACGGAAAAATCAGCTGGATTTCTCCGGTCGCACGTGCTTTGAACAAAGCGCATGTTGGTGACACCATCACACTTCGCACGCCAGGCGGTATCGACGAACTCGATATTTTAGAAGTCAGTTACGCCGAAGCCTAAGCTCGGCCATCACTGAGCAACAAGAGCCGCATGGCCTAGGCGGCTATCGGGCCACGCCAGCGTAAACCCACTTTCACGCAACCGGGCATTGCTTAAGCGCTTGCTACCGACCGCTCGTGGCGCTTCGCCGATGGGGGGTGTCGGCCCGCTGACAAGTTTTGCCAAGGCTTCATATAGCGTGCGCATTGGCAAAGGGGTGCTGTCCGTGACTAAATAAATCGGTTTTGGATTCGGTAAATTCATCAGATGGACAACAGCCGCAGCAGCATCCTCAATATGAATTCGATTGACCCAATGTGACTCAGTGCTGGGTGCACTGGCTTGGCCAGCGCGTAAACGATCAAGCAGATATGTTCTGCCGGGCCCGTAAATGCCAGAGAGTCGCAAGCTCAAGGTTTCAAAAGCGGCGTTCTGACTCTGTAGCCATTGCTCGGTTTCAAGTAAGACTTGCCCGTTAAAATTTTTAGGTGCAGTGGGGGTGTCTTCATTGATCCAGTCTGAGCCATGATCACCGTAGACTGCGGTCGATGAAACAAATAGCACACGCGCTAAGGTTTTTGTGGTGACTGCGTTGAGCACGCGTTCTAAACCCTCTCGATATACAGTTCGATAGTCCGCTTCGGTACGTGCGTTGGGCGCTGCCGTGAACAGAACGTGCGTGATATTTTTAGGTAAATTGACGAGCGTATCTGCTTGCGCCAGGTCAGCCGCAAACCATTCAAAGCCGCGCGGCATCGGTGCAGTCGAAGTAGGGGGATGGCGCCTGAGCCCCCAGGATTGGTTGTGAGGATGTTCAGCAGACAATCGCTTGGCCACACGCAAGCCTAAATCACCACAGCCTGCGATCAACACGCGTTTAGCATTCGCCTCGTTTGATAAGGGCTGACTGGTTACCGACATCACTTTGCTCCTGGCAAGACTGTCGGCACAAAAAACCGTTCAGTTAATTCTTGTAGGCCAAGTCGCTCTAATAAGGCTTGCAAGCGTGCAATCGTGTGTGGTTTAGGTGGGCCTTTGTGTTCAGCAATAATCAATTCATTTTTTAAAGAATGTTCCCAGCCGACGAGTTCAGTAACGGTGACCTGATAGCCATGCGCTTCGAGTTGCAAGCAGCGCAGGGTGTTGGTGACCTGGCTGCCAAATTCACGCGTATGTAAGG
>CALQNE010000144.1 GCA_943331855.1 Bordetella parapertussis | reverse complement strand
TGGCAAACAGGTGATCTTTAATGCGTTGATGGCTACGGTGCAAAAAGGCGTTGAGGTGATCGTGCCTGCGCCTTTCTATGTTTCGTATCCCGACATTGTGATGTTGGCGGGTGGCACGCCGGTGCCAGTCACTTGTCCGCCCGAAAAGGGCTTCAAATTGCAGCCTGAAGATCTTGAAAAAGCGATCACGCCGCGTACGCGTTGGTTGATCTTGAATGCGCCTAACAATCCAAGTGGTGCGGTGTATTCGCGCCAAGAGTTACGCGCTTTGGCCGACGTGTTGGTTCGACATCCGCAGGTATGGGTGTTGTCAGATGATATGTATGAACACATTCTGTTTGACGGGCGTGAGTTTTGCACGATGGCGCAGGTGGCACCCGAGCTGAAAGAGCGAACGCTGACCGTCAATGGTGTGTCAAAAGCATATGCCATGACGGGCTGGCGAATTGGTTACTGCGTGGGCCCGCTAGAGCTCATCAAGGCAATCACCAAGCTGCAGTCGCAAAGCACCTCAAACCCGTCGTCGATTGGTCAGGCGGCCGCGCTCGAAGCGTTAACCGGGCCGCAGGGCTTTATTGCAGAGCGTACCCAAATTTTTCAGGATCGACGAGATTCAGTGGTGGCACAACTCAATGCCATCCCAGGGATCACCTGCCACTTACCTGAAGGCGCTTTTTATGTGTTTCCGTCTTGCGCGGGACTGATTGGCAAAAAGACACCGACTGGGCAGCTCATTCAAACAGATGAGGATTTTGTGTTGTATCTGCTTGATTCAGAAAAATTAGCAGGCGTGCATGGGGCCGCGTATGGTTCGGCGCCATTTTTTCGCTTCTCGTTTGCGACCTCAATGGCAGTGCTGAATGAGGGTTGCACCCGCCTGAAGCGGGCTTGCGCGCAATTGACTTGAGCCTGGCTGTTTGTTGATTGAAGCTTGCAGCTTCAATCAACCTTTAGCTTGATCTCTTTGGCAAGTTTGACGAATTTATCAATATCGCTGTCAATGATCTTTTTGAAAGTGACTGGATCGTCATTGGCCGGCGTGTAACCCAGACCATTGAGTTTGTCTTTGACGGCGGGCAACTGCAAGGCTTTGTTGATACCGTCATACAGCTTTTGTTGAATGGCAAGTGGTGTGTTGGCCGGCGCAAGCAGACCGTGCCATTGGCTGAGCTCATAGCCGGCATACCCTTGTTCGGCGACCGTAGGTACGTCAGGGAGCTGACCAAAGCGTTGGGCCGATGTCACTGCTAGTGCACGCAGCTTGCCGCCCTTGATCAAGCTCATTGCGCTTGAGGCCGTAATGATCGCCAGGGGAATTTGCCCGCCCACCACATCTTTAAGCGCAGGGCCACAACCGCCATAGGGGATGTGGGTGACATGCGTTTTGGCATAGATGTTCAAGGATTCGCCAGCTAAGTGTTGCGGCGTTCCGTTACCGCAAGAGCCGTACGACACATCGTTTTTGACTGGCTTGGCCGCGGTCAGTAATTCAGCCAGGTTTTTATAGGGTGAATTGGCAGGTACGACGAGTACCGATGGGATAAATGCCACATTGATGATCGGTGCAAAATCTTTTTTGGGGTCAAAGGGCATTGTGGCGAAGACGGCGGGGTTGATGGCGAACGAACTGTTGACCATCAAGAGCGAGTAGCCATCAGGCGCGCGTTCAGCGACGTACTTTGAGCCTAGATTTCCGCTTGCGCCGGGCTTGTTTTCAACGACAGCGGCGTGCCCCAGAGTCTCTGTCAAGGCATTGCCAATGAGCCGGGCCAAAATGTCAGTGCCGCCGCCTGGCGGAAATGTCACCGTGATATTGATGGCACGGTTGGGGAAACCCTCGGCGGTGTCGCTTGCGATTGCGCAGGTACCCAATAAGCTCAGGCTCAGTGCGGCGACGCTTAGGCTGCGCACGAGCGTCGAGGCGTTCAGTAGACCAGTAGTGAATCTGTGCATGATGGGTTCTGTTTAGAGTGAGCCAATTGGAATCTCTATCTTCGGTGTCGACGCGCACTTTGTCAATCCCTGGCCTGGCTTTTGGCGACTTTAGCTAGTATTGACCAAGGTGCGCACTCAGGTTTTAGGCAAGGACCAGGTGCTCACGCTATGGGCGAGGGGTTCTTGACTGCCTTCGCCCGTCAAGGTGACGTCGCCTGCGCACAGTCGGCCGGTTTTAAGTACCCGTGCGTGCGCGTAGATCGTGCCAGGCGGGCTTTTGCGTAAGAAGTTGATGGTGAGACTGGCCGTGACCGCTTCAGCGTTACCGGTGGCCCCAACCACGGCTGCGTACATCGCCAGATCTGCCAAGCCCATGAGCATGGGGCCGGCCACGATGCCACCCAAGCGCTGAAAGTCTGGGTTAGGCGGCAAGGCAAGCGTGGCGCTGCCACGGCCGATTTCCAGAATCTCGATCCCTAAAACCTTGGCAAAAGGGTGGTGAGTGTCCAGTAAAAGCAGAAAGTCGGTTAAACCAATCAGGGGGGCGGTGGATGCGGTCATCGTGAGGTCTTTGTTCTGTGTGTAAAGCGGGTTCGTTGACCGCGATCGTACCAAGCGATCGTTGAATCACGGTTGTTCTGGGCAAATTTCTGGTTTAAGTTCACGACAAGTTAAATTAAGGGTAAACCCTATATTATTTGAGCAAAAAACGTGTAAACGTTGCACTAAGCCAACAAAGCACCCCTCTTGGGGCAGGTTTTTGTCGAGAGTCATAGCCATAGCCCTGTTTTTTTGATGCAATAGCGTCAACTTCCCTTAGCGGAGTTAGGGGGGCAGCGAACAAAACATCCGTTTGTTGCTCTTGTCACTCAAATTTACGGAGATTTCTTAAATGAAAAAGACTCTGCTTGCTGCCGCCCTGTTAGCCGGCTTTGCTGGTGCCGCATCGGCTCAATCATCAGTAACCCTTTACGGTGTATTAGACGGTGGCGTTCGCTACCAAAACTGGAACCTCTCAAACGGTCCATTCAGCAAAGTTGACATTTCGACTAGCAGCATCGCTGTTGTGACAGGTACTCAGTCAACTTCACGCTTTGGCGTTCGCGGTGTTGAAGACCTCGGCTCAGGTAACCAGGCTGTTTTTAACTTGGAAGCTCAAGTTAACGTCAACGATGGTTCAGCCAATGCCTACAGCACATGGTCACGTACTTCAATCGTCGGTTTGCGCAACGACGCCTGGGGTCAAGTTGATATCGGTCGTCAACTGAATTTGGCATTTAAATTTGCCGGTGGTCCTATTGACAGCGCCTTCGGCGTAAACGCCCCAATCATCAACATCTCTGGCGTTATGGGCATCACTGCCGTTCGTCAAAGCAACATGTTGATGTATCAGTCGCCTAGTCTGTCAGGCTTCAAGCTTGGTGCTCAGTACTCATTCAACACCGGCTTGCCAGCAGGCAAGCAGTTGGCTTCTGGCGCTGGTTCAAATGACGTAGCGACAGGTGGCAGCGCGTTTGAAACTGGCAACAACATGCGCAATATTTCGGGCGCTGTGAGCTACACAAATGGTCCTATTTATGTTACTGGTGTGTACGACAAATTCACTCCAGCTAGCAACACTCTCGCCGGCGCAAATGGCGGCGGCGTGACTTCTTGGATCGTTGCTGGTGCCTATGACGCTAAAGTTGTTAAAGTTGGCGTTGCATACAACCAGGTTCGTGGTGGTCTGATTGCAGGTCAAGCAACTTCATCAGTGTCAAGCGACATCGCCAACCCGTTTAACAACGGTGGCGTAGTGTTTGCTGACGGCGCTGGTACAAATGCTTGGAACATCAACGCGTCTGCTCCAGTTGGCGCAAACGGTACTTTGCTGGCTGCCTACCAAGGTCAGTCACACACTGGTGTAGTTGCTGATGTTGGTGGCGCTACTCAGTTGACATGGGGTCTTGGTTATTCGCACGCATTCACCAAGCGCACCAACGTTTACGCAATTTACTCGTACGTCAACAACTTCCAGGGCATCGCCGGTTTGTCAGGCAACACTGGTACTGTTGGTCTGCGTCACGCATTCTAAGCAGCCGCTTAGAATACAAGCTAGCTTCGGTTAGCTTGGTGATGTGCAAAGTTAAAACAGGTCACTCTTTGAGTGGCCTGTTTTTTTTCGTAGACGCGAAACCTAGGCTTGCTTCTGCAAGTAAAAACCCTAATCGCAGTGTATACTTCTGAGGTTTGTGCAACTGCCGAGACGTCTGGATGAATCTGCAACAATACTTTCCAGTTTTACTCTTTATCGCAGTGGGTAGCCTAATTGGTTTTGCCCTGATTGCTGCGGGCTCTTTGATTGGTCCGCATCGCCCCGATGCCCAAAAGCTTTCGCCCTATGAATGCGGCTTTGAAGCTTTTGGTGACTCTCGAATGAAATTTGATGTGCGCTACTACCTCGTGGCGATTTTGTTTATCTTGTTCGATTTAGAAATTGCATTTTTGTTTCCATGGGCGATTGCAAATAGCGCCGTTGGAATCGTTGGTTTTGTGACGGTGATGATCTTTTTAACGGTACTCACAGTCGGTTTCATCTACGAGTGGAAAAAGGGCGCGCTTGACTGGGAATAATTTCTCACGATTCATGCGGCAAATAGACACATGGCAATTGACGGCATTCTGAAACAAGGTTTTGTCACCACCAGCGCTGATAAATTTATCAACTGGGCAAAAACAGGTTCGATGTGGCCTATGACGTTTGGTCTGGCTTGCTGTGCGGTCGAGATGATGCATGCGGGTGCAGCGCGTTACGACTTGGATCAGTTCGGTATTATTTTTCGGCCTAGTCCGCGTCAGTCTGATCTGATGATTGTGGCGGGCACGTTGTGCAACAAGATGGCGCCGGCCTTGCGCAAAGTGTATGACCAGATGCCAGAGCCTCGTTGGGTTGTTTCAATGGGCTCGTGTGCCAATGGTGGTGGCTATTACCACTACTCATATTCGGTGGTGCGTGGCTGTGATCGCATTGTGCCGGTTGATGTTTATGTGCCGGGCTGTCCGCCCACTGCAGAGGCCTTGGTCTATGGCCTGTTGCAAATGCAAAACAAGATTCGTCAAACTAATACCATCGCTCGTTAAATCAAGTCGATGCGCATCTTTGTAAAGTTTGCGCATCGGTTTAATCAGGCTTAGAAGATATGTCCAGGCTAGAAAACCTGCAGCAACAACTGGTAGCACTGCTCGGTGAGCAGGCTCAGCTCACTTTATCTACCGACGAAATCACACTTGAAATTGCAGCTGAACAGTGGGAAGCCACCTGTTTACGTTTGCGCGACGACGCATCATTGCGTTTTGAGATGTGTGTGGATTTGTGTGGCGTTGATTACCTTACCTATGGTGCTGGTCGAGTAGGCGAAACCCCCCAAGCTGCGCTCGTGCCAGCTGGTCGCTTCGCTGTTGTGGCGCACCTGATGTCGCTCACGCATAACTGGCGTTTGCGCATACGCGCGTTTGCAGTCAATGGTGAGTTTCCGCTTTTAGATTCTTTGGTCAACGTGTGGCCCAGTGTGAACTGGTTTGAGCGCGAAGCTTTTGATTTGTTTGGCATCGTGTTTGAGGGTCATCCAGATTTGCGTCGCATCTTGACCGACTACGGTTTTATTGGACATCCGTTCCGTAAAGATTTCCCGGTGTATGGCAACGTTGAAATGCGCTACGACCCCGAGCAAGGCCGTGTCGTGTATCAACCCGTCACGATCGAACCGCGCGAGATTATTCCGCGTGTGATTCGCGAAGACGGTTACGGAATAGGGCGCTAGTCATGGCTGAAATTAAAAACTACACGCTAAATTTTGGCCCTCAGCATCCTGCCGCACATGGAGTGTTGCGTTTAGTGCTTGAGCTCGATGGCGAGGTGATCCAACGCGCGGATCCGCACATTGGTCTGCTGCATCGTGCCACTGAGAAACTCGCTGAGCACCGTACATTTTTACAAGCGTTGCCGTACATGGATCGTCTTGATTACGTGTCGATGATGTGTAACGAGCATGCTTACGTATTGGCCATCGAAAAACTCATGGGTGTCACGCCTCCGTTGCGTGCACAATATATTCGTGTGATGTTCGACGAGATCACGCGCTTGTTAAATCACTTGATGTCGCTTGGGTCGCACGCACTTGATGTGGGTGCCATGGCAGTATTTTTATACGCGTTTCGTGAGCGCGAAGATTTGATGGATTGCTACGAGGCGGTTTCTGGTGCACGTTTGCATGCGGCCTATTATCGGCCAGGTGGTGTGTATCGTGATTTGCCCGATGCAATGCCTCAGTATGGTAAAACCAGTCAGTACCGTACGGCTAAAGACTTCAAGATCATGAACGATGCGCGTTCAGGTTCTTTACTTGATTTTATTGAAGACTTTACCAATCGGTTTCCGGCCTGTGTTGACGAATACGAAACCTTGCTCACGGACAATCGTATCTGGAAGCAACGCTTAGTTGGCATTGGCGTGGTTGACCCTGAACGTGCCAAAGCCTTGGGTTTTAGTGGCCCGATGTTGCGCGGTTCTGGCGTGGCTTGGGATTTGCGCAAAATGCAGCCCTACGAAGTGTACGATCGCTTGCAGTTTGACGTGCCGGTCGGTGTCAACGGTGATTCATACGATCGTTATTTGGTGCGTGTGGCTGAGATGCGCGAAAGTAATCGCATTATTCAGCAGTGTATACAGTGGTTGCGTAGCAATCCCGGCCCGGTGATGCTCGATAACCACAAGGTCTCGCCACCACAGCGCACTGGCATGAAGTCAAACATGGAAGAACTGATCCATCACTTCAAGCTGTTTACTGAAGGCTTTAGCGTGCCAGCGGGCGAGGCTTATGCCTCGATCGAGCACCCCAAGGGTGAGTTTGGTATTTACATGGTGTCTGATGGCGCTAATAAGCCTTACCGTTTAAAAATTCGTGCACCTGGCTTTGTGCATTTGCAGGCGCTTGACGAAATGTCGCGTGGTCACATGATTGCTGATGCTGTGACCATCATTGGTACACAAGATATTGTTTTTGGCGAGATCGACCGCTAATTGTTGCCTCATCGCTTACACCGGATTTAAAACATGTTGCTCTCTGAACAGGCTTACAAAAAAATTGACCGCGAGATCGCCAAGTATCCGGCTGATCAAAAGCAGTCCGCCATTATGGCGTCATTGGCGATTGCGCAAGACGAGCAGGGCTGGGTGTCTCCTGAAGTCATTCAAGATGTGGCCGACTACCTTGGTCAGCCTGCGATCGCGGTGCAAGAAAACGCGACTTTTTACAATATGTTTGACGTGCGCCCAGTGGGCAAGTTCAAGCTCACGATTTGCACCAACTTGCCTTGTGCCCTGCGCGATGGTGAAAAAACCGCTGACTACCTCAAGAAAAAACTTGGTATTGGATTTCGGGAAACCACTGCTGATGGCGTATTTACGATAGTCGAGGGCGAGTGCATGGGCGCTTGCGGGGATTCGCCTGTGGTGATCGTGAATAACAAACATATGTGTGTGCGCATGGCACCTGAAAAAATCGATGCCATGCTGGCTGAGTTGGCAGAGGCTGCACGCGGGGATTCACAATGAGCACAGTGATGTCTGATAAAACTGCTTCAATTCTGCAAAAGTATTCGCAGGGTCTGGTGGCTGCACCTTCAAATGATTTGCCCGGCTCTATGGCTTTGCATGGCCGTCACCTTGGCCCGCAGATCATGGCTGATCTGGATGGTAACAACTGGCGTTTGGCCGATTACGTCAAGCGCGGTGGTTATGAAGCCTTGCGCAAGATTTTGACGCAAGGGATGAGTCAAGAAGACGTGATTGCTGAAGTCAAGGCGTCGGGCTTGCGTGGACGAGGCGGTGCAGGGTTTCCGACCGGCTTGAAATGGAGCTTCATGCCCCGAACGTTTCCGGGTCAAAAGTATTTGGTTTGCAATTCTGACGAAGGCGAACCTGGCACGTTTAAAGATCGCGACATTTTGCGTTTGAATCCGCATATCGTGATTGAGGGTATGGCGATTGCGGCTTACGCCATGGGTATCCCAGTGGGCTATAACTATATTCACGGCGAAATCTTCGAGGTCTACGACCGTTTTGAAGAGGCGCTTGAAGAAGCGCGTGCCGCCGGTATGTTGGGCAATAACATTTTAGGTTCGCAATTTAATTTTCAGTTGCATGCGTTTCATGGTTATGGCGCCTACATCTGCGGCGAAGAAACCGCTTTGCTTGAATCGCTTGAGGGTAAAAAAGGCCAACCGCGCTTTAAGCCGCCGTTTCCGGCGAGCTTTGGTTTGTATGGCAAACCCACCACGATCAATAACACTGAAACCTTTGCAGCGGTGCCATGGATCATCCGCAATAGTGGGCCTGCGTATCTAGAGATCGGCAAACCTAACAACGGTGGTACAAAATTATTTTCGATTACCGGAGACGTCGAGCGTCCTGGTAATTATGAGATTCCCTTAGGCACACCATTTTCAAAATTGTTAGAACTAGCGGGTGGTATGCGCGGCGGTTCGACGCTTAAGGCTGTGATCCCCGGTGGCTCAAGCGCGCCTGTGATCCCAGGCAGCATCATGATGGACACCACCATGGATTACGACGCGATCGCTAAGGCGGGCTCGATGTTGGGTTCGGGCGCGGTGATTGTGATGAACGATACGCGCTGCATGGTGAAGTCGTTGTTGCGTTTATCGTATTTTTATTTTGAAGAAAGCTGCGGGCAGTGCACCCCATGTCGCGAAGGCACGGGTTGGCTCTACCGTATGGTGAACCG
>CALQNE010000143.1 GCA_943331855.1 Bordetella parapertussis | reverse complement strand
GTTTAGCAAAGGTGTCGCGATTCCTGAGTATGTGTTCTTGGTGTTCCAAGGCGTATTTGCAACCATTACCTGCTGCCTGATCGTTGGCGCTTTCGCAGAGCGTGCGAAATTCTCAGCCATCCTGTTGTTTATGATTCTTTGGTTCACCTTCGCCTACTTGCCAATCGCCCACATGGTTTGGTTCTGGCCCGGCCCAGATGATGTCAAAGATGCCGCCTCACTTGAAGCCATGACCGCGAAAGCTGGCTGGTTGTTTCAAAAAGGCGTGCTCGACTTTGCTGGCGGTACTGTGGTTCATATCAATGCAGCGATCGCTGGTCTGGTCGGATCCTTTGTCGTTGGAAAACGACTGGGCTTTGGCAAAGAATCAATGAAGCCGCACAACATGGTTCATGTCATGACAGGTGCTGCATTGCTGTGGTTCGGTTGGTTCGGCTTTAACGCCGGCTCAGCGCTCGAGGCAAATGGCACAGCTGCCCTGGCTTTTGCAAATACCTTACTCGCAACCGCTGCGGCAGTGTTGGGCTGGACCTTCACAGAGTGGGCATTGAAAGGCAAGCCTTCTGTGCTGGGTGCTGCTTCGGGTTGCGTGGCTGGTTTAGTTGGCATCACGCCGGCCGCCGGCTTTGTCGGCCCGATGGGCGCGCTTGCAATCGGTGCCATCGCAGGTATCGTTTGCATCTGGGGCGTAAGCGGGCTCAAGAGGATGTTTGGCTCTGACGATAGTTTGGACGTTTTTGGTATTCACGGTGTTGCCGGAATTTTAGGCGCCTTGCTCACCGCGGTATTCGCCGCACCGAAACTAGGTGGTACTGGTGTGTACGATTACGTGACTAATGCGGCCGCTCCTGACTATTCAATCGTTGATCAGTTCTTGATTCAAGGCCAAAGCGTCGTGGTCACGTTAATCTGGTCCGGTGTGATCGCCTATATTTCCTTCAAAATTGCAGACCTGGTATTTGGCTTGCGCGTGCCCGAAGATCAAGAGCGTGAAGGTTTGAATATCACTTCGCACGGAGAGTCAGCGTACGAGAGTTAAACACGATGGCGCATGTTGTGTTGCATAAAAGCGACACTTCTTGATTATTGCCTAATAATCCTGTTCTTTTCGGAGTACGAATTTTACTGACATTTAACTGAAATCAAGTTATGGTACCGTCTGATCATCAAGTATTTGGTGTAGGTGTTGTCAGTACAGATTGGGTGCCCCGCGGGTGTACCCAATCACTAAATTCTATTAACCCGCAAAGCATTCGGCAATATATCGTCAAACTTATCCTCGAAGGAAAAAACTATGTCAGACTCATTGAACCCTGCAGGCATGCTCACAAATGGCGTTAAGCTCGTTGGTGAAACGGTTCTTCCAGGTGCAAGCTTACTCATGGACGGCAAGTTCATTGGTGGTGTAGCGCACGTAGCCGCCGGCGCCGCAGCAGCAGCATTTGTTGCGCCTTGGGCCGTTCTCTTGGTTGTGGCCGACTCTTTCTCAAAATCGGTCTCAGACAAACACCTTTGGGACCATGTCAACGTCGGCAAGAAAGCTGAGGTGACTGAAGTCGTTGCTGCCTAAGCTTCTCTAGCGCAGTCTGCAGTTAAAAAGGGAAATCCGTACGGATTTCCCTTTTTTATATACGCAACACGTATCAGAAAAACACGAACTCGATCTACAGATTTTTAATATCCTGCAGAACCGCCGAGAGCCAACGTTCGCTGCGCATTCTCGACCGTTGCTTGTATTGCACCTAATACCGGCTTTTTTAGACGCTCTCTGAGTACACCTAAAATCGATAAGGTCGGCAGCTGCGTACATGCAATAAACAAACAGTCTGCCGCACCATCCCCTCCGGTCTTCTCTGCCAATTCAAGAACCTCGGTGTCCGTCACCCGATCATATTGCTCGGTCGTCGTAAAGAAAAAACTATCCAAGGTCGAGACGCTCACCCCTTTCGCCTCTAAAAAACGAATCAAGCCATCATTGCTTGGCTTCAAGTAGGGCGTCACAATCGCCGGGCGCGAGACGCCAGCTCGGCTCATTGCCTCAACCATGGATGATGCGGTGGTTACCGCAGGCGCGCCAACCGCTCGAACGAGCGCTTGCTGCATCTCTCGATCGCCCTCCGGTCCCGCCAAAAATCCTGCCGTAGTACAACCATAAATCACGATGTCGGCCCCAATTTTTTGATAAGGCGCAACCGCCTTAAGCGTGTGCTCGCGGTATTCGGGCAAATCACTTGCGACAATGGGCCTCATCGGACGGGGGATCCCCACGCGATGCAGCTCATCAATCTCTGGCCACAATGACCGAACCTCGATTTCCATCGTGGTGTTTGTTGCGGGCACAACCAAAATCACTTTTAATTTTTTGTCATTCATCTGCGTACCTTGCTCAGTATTCAAAGGCCAACTCATTCGTTTACCTTGGCGCCCGATTCAATGACGATCTCTAACCAGCGTTTTTCTTCACTAGCTAAAAACTTACCAAACGACTCAGGATTCACCACGGCGGGTTCACTCCCCATTTCAAGAAACCGCTTATGAATCTCTGGTGCCTGCAAGATCTGATTGATTTCAACCGCGAGCCGGCTCACAATCGCGGGTGAAGTTTTGGCCGGTGCCATGAACCCATACCAAGTCATTGCATCAAACCCTGGCAGACCTGACTCACTGAGCGTCGGGATGTTCGGCGCGATCGGCGAACGCGTTGCGCTGGTCACCGCAATCGCAGTCAACGCCCCTGTTTTAACCTGCGGCAATCCCGACACCATCGAATCGATTAACAAAGAAGTATCGCCTGCGATGAGTCCAGCCAAAGCAGGCGCCGAACCGCGATAAGGTGCATGAACCATATCAATGCCTGCGGTTTTCTTTAAGAGTTCCATCATCAAATGCGTTGACAACCCAGCCCCCGCACTTGCATACACAAGTACACCAGGCTTTTGTTTTGCCAACGACACAATATCGGCCACCGTTTTTACGCCGAGCTTGGGATTCGCGAGCAAGAGCCCAGGTGCAGTACTGATCAGCCCGATTGGCACAAAATCTTGGCGAAGATCATAGCCAGGATTTGCATAGAAGCGCATGTTGATCACTTGCGCGGGCGTCATCAAGAGCACCGTGTAGCCATCGCCTTCAGCCTGAGCCGCCGCACGCGTGCCAATATTACCGCCCGCCCCAGGCTTGTTTTCAACGACGAAGGTCTGTCCGAGTCGTTCTCCCAACTTCTGAGCAATGATGCGCGCCTGAATATCGGTCGGACCGCCCGGGGGATAAGGCACGACAATTCGCACTGAACGCTCTGGATACGCTGCCCAGGCATGTGACATACAAAGTGCAAAGATCACGGCGCTCACTACATTCAACATCATTCGCATCTCTGACTCCTTAGACTAAAGACACTGATTGCGTACTCGCATGTTCGGCTGCAAGATAGCCAAAGACAATGCCTGCACCGATCGAAGACCCACCTTGATAGCCCACCCCCAGAAAGGTCGGTGCTGCCGCATTACCGCAGGCATACAGTCCGTCAATGACACGCCCATCGGCACCAACCACCCGAGCATGGGGATCGGTTAAGAGGCCTGCGCTGCAAACACCACCCATTTTCAAAGGCAAGGCGTAAAACGGCGCGGTTTGAACCGGCGCCAACTGTGGGTTCAATTTCAACTCTTTGTCGCCTGCGTTATTACGTGAAAAGGCAGAACGCCCACGACCAAACACACTATCCTGACCCTGCGCCACATCGGTATTGAACTGCGTAACGGTCTTGACCAACCCAGCGCCGTCGATACCAATTTTTTCGGCCAGACCGACCAGCGTGTCGGCACGTGCAATATCTGGGTGTACCGGTTGCCCAGGCATCGCATCCATCACCGGATAACGCTGACGAAACTGATCATCAAAAATCATAAATGCAGGCAGATTTAGAAACTTTCGATTTCGCCGGTCGTACTGCTGAAACGCCATCACCATATCTTGAAATTGCGTCTCATCGCCAAACCGCTCGCCGCGCTGATTCACCGCGATCGCACCCGGCATGGGCAGCCCTCTCAACCCAACCGAAAAGAATGCATCGGGTCGACCGGGCACACCCGTACCAATAAATAATGAATTATTAATGCCGATACGTGCAACGCTTGCGCCGATTTGTGTGCCAAAGGTGAGTGCATCGCCCGTATTTTGCGGACCAAAGGGATTCATCCATTCAGGAAAGCCCTCAAACCGCTGCACGAGCTCAACGTTCCCCTCATACCCGCCCGTAGCAAGAATCACGCCTCGTCTTGCCTGCAGTACCGTACCATCCGCTTTTTCTACACCGACCACTCGGTGATCTTGCGTCACAAGTCCCTTTGTTTGCACACCAAGCAAGATCTGCACGCGCCCCTGCTTCAGCATTTGAGCAACAAACTGACCGACCAAGGCCTCACCACAACTCAATACGCCATCACGCACACGTTGCTCAAGTTCAGCGGCCGGCCAATTGCGACGATTGGCAAAACCGCCCCACCCAACGCTATCGCTCCAGGCAACGCCTTGCACATTGTGATTACTACGTCGAATTGAATTAGAAAAATCTCCAAGATCCTTGCGCATAATTGATTTAGGTTCAACCATTCGACGCCCATCTCCACAGCTGTGCGGGCCACTTGGATAAAAATAATCAGGCAAGCCTAAGGCCAATTGCAAACCCACGCCCATCTCAACAAACGCGTCCAACACGCGTCTGCCTTCGCGGATATAGGCCTCTAGATTTTCTGGCACCTCTTGTCCACCCGCCACAAATTTGGCGTACGTCAGCGCCGACTCAAAATCGTCTGCAAGTGCCTGCGCTTGCGCCATGCTGTTATTGGCGATCCAAAAGGTGCCCAGCGAATCAGCCGTACCGCCACCCAGCAGTTGATCTTTTTCAACTAAGGCCACGCTCAATCCCAGGCTTGACGCCGCTAACGCGGCCGCGCAGCCCGCACCGCCCGAACCCAATACGATTACATCAAATGTCTCTTTGGCGCTCATGTGTTTGACCTTTTTTAACCATTACATTTTTAAATTCATGGCTTTGGCCAATGCCGTGAAGTCGTCAATTTCTTCTTTAATAATTGCATTGAACTGGGCCGGTCCAATCGCAGCAGGTTCACCCGCCTGGGCCAATAATTTTTCACGGTTCGCCGGAACCAAAATAATCTCTTGAATCGCATCGTTAATTTGCGCGATCACATTCGGCGGTGTGCCTGATGGCGCCAACATCCCAATCCAGCTGTCGCCCCGTACTTTTGGATAGCCTTGCTCAGCAAACGTTGGGATATCTGGAAACTGAATCGAGCGCTGGTCGCCAATAATCCCAAGCGGACGCAAACGTCCGGCCTGGATCATCGGCGCAGCCGTGCTGCTTACTGCTGCGTTGAGATCTGTTTGCTGGCTTAAGATCGCCTGCAGCGAAGCCGCGCCCCCTAAATACGGAATATGCTCAAGACGCACGCCAGCCGCCTGCTCAAACATCGCTGCCATCATGTGCGTTGTTGTGCCGTTTCCCGCGGTTGAATAGGTGTACTTGCCCGGTTCTTTTTTGGCGAGCGCAGCGAGTTCATTCAAATTTTTTGCAGGAAAATCAGGTCGTACCACCAACATATTGGGCGAGCGCACGATCAGACTAATACCGGTTAAATCCTTGATCGGATCAAAAGGTAAGGTGCTCATCAAGGCAGCAGTGATGGGATAGGCACCGATCGTGACCAACAGCGTGTAACCATCGGGCGCCGCTTTTGCCACGGCATTTGCCCCGATTGTTCCGACCGCACCACCTCGATTAACGATGAGTACCGGTTGCCCCAAGCGCACGCGCAGCGGCTCAGAAATCAAGCGAGCAACGGTATCAACCGAACCACCCGGCGGCCAAGCCACAATTAACGTGACGGGGCGTGTTGGGTAATTTTTTTCTTGTGCCCAAGCAACTGACGCGTTCAGGCCCAGCAGCCCTAAGCAAACATACATGACATATTTAACTCGCAACATTCTTAGCCTCTTGGATTTACCACTTGTACGCCAGGCGCGTACCCTCATCAATCGCCCGCATTGCATCCAACTCTGTCGCGACACGTGCCCCACCGATCAAATTTAAATGCGTCACGTTGCCAGTCAATTGCGCGGCCAGCGCTTGCTCTGACTCTTGACCTGCGCACAACACAATCGTATCAACCTCTAATAAGTGAGGCTCTCCGTTGACGCTGTAATGCAAACCTTGATGATCGATTTTTTCATATGTGCAACCTGATACTGCCGTCACGCCCCGTTTGGTCAGCTTGGTGCGATGAATCCAACCCGTACTTTTGCCAAGTCGGGCGCCTGGCTTTTTTGTGCCTCGCTGCAACATGACCACTTTGCGCTGTGCGCCTTCAGCGACCGGCGCCTGTAAACCACCAGCAGACCGAATCGTTGGATCAACACCCCATATCTTCAAAAACTCTGCTGGTGTCTGAGCGCCCGCTTGCGTCGAAGTGAGTAATTCAGCCACGTCATGACCAATGCCTCCCGTGCCAATGATTGCAACCCGCTCACCCACCTGGACTCGGCCCAAGATCACGTCGGAATAACTCACGACCTTCACATGCTCGATCCCCTCGATTAATGGCATTCGCGGTTTAATACCTGTTGCAATCACGATCTGATCAAAGCCTTGCTTCCTCAACCACGCTGACTCAACATGTCGATTAAGGTGAACCTGTACGTCCGTCGTACTCAAGCGCTTACTAAAATAACGGACCAACTCAGCAAACTCTTCTTCTTTACCAGGTATACGTCGCGCCAAATTCAATTGCCCGCCGATCTCACTCCCCGCTTCAAATAACTGAACTTGATGACCACGTTCAGCTGCCGTAATCGCACAGGCCAGGCCCGCAGGCCCTGCTCCAACCACTGCAACTTTTAATTTATGTTGTGGCGCGGCATCAGTGAACTCGGTCTCATGACATGCCTGAGGATTCACTAAGCATGAAGCAATCCGATCGGTAAAAATATGATCCAAGCAGGCTTGGTTACATCCAATGCACGTGTTGATTTCATCGGTGCGTCCAGTTGCCGCCTTGATGACAAAATCTGGATCTGCCAAAAATGCGCGCGCAAGCGAAACCAAATCCGCCTGCCCTTGCGCAAGAATATCTTCGGCAACCGAAGGCATGTTGATTCGATTAGAAGCAACGACCGGAATCGATACAGCCTTTTTGATTCGGGCCGCCGCGAAAGCAAAAGCCGCACGAGGCACACTTGTCGCGATTGTTGGCACCACTGACTCGTGCCAGCCAATCCCCGTGTTCAGTACATCTGCACCGGCCTGTTCAAGCGCCTGTGCAAGCCGATCGATTTCGTCACCTGACAAACCGCCCTCAACCAAATCAATCGCAGAAATCCGATACATGATCAAGAGGCTTGGACCGACACGCTCACGGGTACGGCGCACGACTTCTACTGGAAACCGAATTCGATTTTCGAGCGATCCGCCCCATTCGTCTTCGCGCTTGTTGGTGCGCAACGCGGTGAACTGCGTCATCAGATAGCCTTCAGACCCCATCACTTCAACACCGTCATAACCCGCCTGCTGTGCAAGTACCGCACAGTTCACAAAGTCTTCAATGGTCTGTTCAATTTGCTCTGGCGTAAACGCACGCGGTTGCCGCGGATTAATCACGGATCGCACCGCACTTGGTCCAATAATTTCGTCGTGCTTGGCGTAAATGCCTGTGTGCAAAATCTGTAATGCGATTTTTGAGCCCGCGTCGTGTACCGCCTGAACGATTGGAATATGCTGGTCAAGTTGCGTTGCTGAGTCTAGTACCCAAGCGCCCTGCTCGACACGACCATCAAAATTCGGCGATACGCCCCCCGTCACGACAAGCCCAACACCGCCACGCGCACGCGCAGCATAAAAGGCAGCCAGGCGCTGCACACCATCAGGCTCATTTTCAAGTCGCGTGTGCAAAGAGCCCATGATGACGCGATTGGGTAACGTATGCATACCCACCTTCAAGGGCGACAACATAAATGGATACAGTGACTGTGCTATTTGAGACATGAGACGATTGCTCTACTTTGAATATTGAACGTTAATTGAACAAGCTTTAGTCGACCAATGGGATCCCAAGGTCTCGAATCAAGCTGCGAAACTGGTCGCGCTGATTCTTCACGAACATTGCCATCGGCTCAAGCGCCATCGCGCGATATGAAAGCCCCGCTTGTGCAAGTTGTTTTTGTATATCAGGATCTACGAGTGCCCGATCGAACGACTGATGTAAAACCTTAACCACATCGGGATTCATTTCGGCAGGACCAAAAATACCCAGCCAGCCACCGGCGGGCGAAAACGGAAACTCTGGATAGCCGCTTTCTGTCATTGTTGCGACCTCAGGCAATAACGGCGTTCGTTGCGGTAAGGTCGTCACCAACACCTTCAAGCGACCTTCTTTTGCCTGCATCAATGGCGCCGTCGTTGCGAACATCGCCTGCACGCGTCCTGACAACAAATCAGCTGTCGCGGCGGTTTCGCCCTTATACGCGACCTGAACGACATCAAGATTCAAGCTCTTTTTTAAATAGGCGAAGGTCAACAACCCTTGGTTATTACCCGTCGCATAATTGATCTTGCCGGGATTCGCATGTGCGTAAGCAACAAATTCCTTTAAATTTTTAACGGGTAACTCTGGATGCACGTATAAGAAAAACGAAAAATCAACCACCCCCGCAATCGGAGTAAATTGAGTGCCCGGATCAAACGGTGGCGTGCGCCTGAG
>CALQNE010000142.1 GCA_943331855.1 Bordetella parapertussis | reverse complement strand
GAGTCGAGATGCGAGCCAATCACAATGGCTGGCGCCTGACGATCGATGCCAGGCCATATCATGTACGTATTACGGAGATGGTCTTGTCGTACTTCTAAGCCAAGTGTGCGAGCATGCTTTTGAACCAAATCATGGGCGAATTGTTCGCCTGGACCGTAGGTGTCACGCGTGACACCGCGATTGACTAGATCGACACTGCCCGCTCGCAACGCTTCAAATAATTGAGTGGCTTGCGGATGCAGCGCCAGTACTTGAGCCTTCAAGGCCTCTGTATATTTCATCTTTTAGCTTCGCGTATGCTTTCGTAATACATTGATGATGTTGTCAATCTTGCCAATTTTTTCAATCTGATCAACGATCTGTTCAAGTTCATCGACACCTGGCTTGGTCAGCACCAGGCCAGCAAGCTCATAAAATTTTTCACGAATCTCAGACTCTTGATAGGGCTTTTGAAAATCACCCTTGGCACTTTCACAACTTGTGGTAATTTTCTTTCCGCCTTTTAACGTGAGTGTGACGCGCGACGGCTTAAGCCTTGGAAATTGAGCATTTAACGCCGGATCTTCTTTAACAAAAACCCGCTGACGCAAGGCTGCGACCTCTGTGCTTTGCACAAAAGACTCCGTGAAAGAGCCGTAGCCTGCATTGCCCCGCAAGGCAATCGCTGCGACCGCATGAGGTAACGAATACTTTGAAGCAAACCCATTTCGCGGTGTCTGACTTTGCATCGCTGAGGCAAAACGATACGTGTCCACATCAACGCGCTCGATTTGGTCAGGTGTCGTCTGCGCTTGAGCCCAAGCTTCTTCAAAGGCATCTAACGACGCATAGATTGGATTACAGCAGGCACGCAACCTGAAGTAATTACGCGTGATTTCAAAACGACTACCCAACTCTTCAAGAAGTTTTTCTTCTTGATAGCCATCGCCGACCAAGTTTGCAAAGGCCTCACCTATTGCATTGTCTTGTGCGATGAAACCTGCCTGAGCCATTTCAGGCGCCAATGAAGCCGCAAAACCGCACATCCCTCCGGCGACATTCAGCGTTGTGGCGCCTGCGACGGCATTGGTATAGCTTGGCGTCAAAACAAGTGTCGCGGCAATTTGCATCGCCTGGCTGGTTTGAGCGGTATTTAGGCTTCGCAAACGCGCCCCGCCGGCCGCAGCACCAATCATCGAGCTTTGGCCATTTTGATGAGCAAGCGGCCGTGGCTTGAGGGCATAGCCCATTCGTACCGCAACGTCATACCCCAGCACGAGCGATAAGAGCAAATCAGCACCGCTTCGACCTAAGACTTCAGCACTTGCGAACAAGCCAGGCAATACCTGAACCCCCGCCTGACAGGCGACGAAGCGATGACCCTCGCACAATTCAATTGAGCGACCGGCGGTGCCGTTGATCAACGCAGCTGTACGAGGATCATTGACAGGCCAACCACGCATCAAAACGGTTGCACCGGTACCTGCTGTGCTCGAAAAGGTTTTTTGTAACGCCTGTACTTCGGGCTGTTCAAAGCCGGCGAGTATCACGCCAAGCGTATCCAGCAGAACAAGCTTTGCGTGATGCTGCACTGATGCGGGAACATCATTCAACTGTGTCTGACTAACAAACTGCGCAAGGGTGTCAACAGGGCTCGGCATATTTAATCTCAATCAGTTGATAAGTTCAGGCGCAATACCTCGGGCAACCAGCGCGCGCGTTCTTCTGCGATAAAGTCTGTAAATTGCTCGACATTACCCGGCATTGTTTCGATTCCCATTGCAATCATTTTGTTCGAAAATTCGGACGACGTCAGTATGGTATTGATGGCTTCATTCATTGCAAGCACCGTAGTCTTGGAGGTTTTAATCGGCGCCACCAGGCCGAACCACGATGAGGCCTGCATACTAAACCCCTGCTCTTGCAAAGTCGCGACCGTAGGCAAATCGCTAAACCGGGTCGCACTCGCGATACCCAGGGCTTTGACTTTACCTGCTTTAATATTTTCAATTGAAGTAGAGAGCGTATCAAACATGTATACCGTATCACCAGACAGCACACTCACCAATGCAGGTGCGACACCGTTAAAGGGTACATGCAAGGCACTCATACCTGCCTTTTGATTAAAGTAGACGCCCGCCAAGTGAGGAATCGTGCCATTGCCGGCAGACGCCATTGGCATCAAATTTTTTAAGGTGTTCGCACGCGTTGCTAATTGTTTTGCATCGTTCACGGGCGAGTCTGCCTTGACAATCAAAATCAGTGGCGAGCGTGTCATGCCCGAGACTGGCGCAAAATCTCGCTCGGGATCGTAAGGTAGTTTTTTCTGCAGACCCTGATTGATGACCAACACCGAAGGCGATCCGACCAGATACACCGTGCCATCGGGCTTGGCTTGCGCCACATACTGTGCCGCGATGATTCCACCCGCCCCAGGCTTGTTCTCAACCACCGTCGTTTTTCCGGTCAGCTTTGTGAGTTCTACCGCAATCAGGCGTGTGATCTGATCGGTGGGCCCGCCCGGCGCAAAGGGTACGATTAAACGCGTCGTGTCTTGGGCGTGAGCCCCGGCGGACATACACAACCAGAGCACTAAGAAACCGATCAGCTTAGGCATATGCTAATAATGAGAGTTGCGACAGTACTAGAGGATAAAGTAAATACTCTATTCTGTCAGCGCAGCAAAATGTGCCATTAAATTAGACTTTTCTTCAAAACCAAAGCCGGCTGCACTCGAGATACTGACAACACCGTCATCAATCGTCGTTTGATCGCCCAGGCCACCTATCGGCTCAAAGACACCTGGATAAACCTCACAACCACCCAGTCCTAGACCCGCTACGGTATGCAAGCCCATTAACTGACCACTATGCGGATAGCAGAACTTACGATCGAACCCACGGCTTTCTAGCTCGAGCAACATTCGCGCATATTCGGTCACGCCGTAGCACAAGCCTGGATCCATTTGAAAAATATCAAGATCGATTCGTGCTCCGCCAAACAGTGCCAGATTTTTAACGTCTTGGTGTGAAAACAGATTTTCACCCGTTGCCAGCGCACCTTTGTATTCCTTGGCGAGCAAACTATTCAGTTCATAATCAAGTGGATCACCCGCCTCTTCGTACCACATCAGCTGATACGGCTGCAGCGCCCGGCCATAGGCAATGGCCTGCTCTAAGTTCAAGCGCCCATTGGCATCCACTGCAAGCTTATTACCTGCCCCAACAACCGAGAGTACGCGTTCAATACGCTTAATATCCTCGGCTAAGGTAGCGCCGCCAATTTTCATCTTGAAACGATTAAATCCCAAGGCCTGATACGCGCTTAGCTCTTTTTCGAGCCGACCAGCCTGTTCGCCCGGGTAGTAATAGCCACCCGCCGCATAAACAGATACCTTAGGCGAATAATGCTTATTACCGAAATGTCGCGCAAACAAAACGCTGGCGGGCTCGTCATTAAGCTTTGCATTGAGATCCCACACCGCTAATTCAAGACCGCTCGCGGCATGTGCACGATCGCCATGTCCGCCGGGCTTTTCATTTTGCATGGCGCACGCCAAGACTTTTTCTGCGCTCAGTTGTCCGTTGTCTTGTAACAAACTGTCGGGTTTAGCCGCAAGCAGCCTGGGCACCATGCGCTTCTCAATGATGCCGCTTTGTGCATAGCGACCAATCGAATTAAAAGATAAACCAATGACTGGGCGACCATTGCGCACCTGATCTGTCACTAACGCGATCAGCGAAACGGTATGGGTTGAAAAATTAATCAGTGAATTTGAAACATTGCTATTTAAAGATACTAATTTTTCTAGAATTTTTGTAATCTTCAAGCCATACCTTTATTCATTGAAACAATCTAAACGCCAATACAGCGTTTAGATCACGACTGACTTACATCAAGAAAACACCTTTACCAGTCGTTTGCTTATCAAACAACTGATATGCCTTCTCAGCGTCTGCAAGCGTCCACTTGTGGGTAAACAAACTGTCGACATCGATCTTTCGATCTGCAATGAAGCGTGCGCAATCAGCCTGGCCATTGGTTGAGAAGGTCCAAGAACCAATCAAGGTGACTTGACGGCGCAACATGTCGGGGCTGACGTCAAGCGACACCGTACCACCCTCGCCGACAAAACACGCTTTACCCCAGGTACGAACGCTTTGCACTGCTTGTTTTCTTGCTTCAGATGACGATGAAGCATCAAGCGTCGCATGCGCCCCCAAGCCATGCGTCAATTGACGAATCGCCGCCACCACATCGGTGCCCTGCGGGTTAATCACTTCGCTTGCGCCAAACGCTTTTGCACGCGCGAGGCGTTCTTCACTAACGTCTAAAGCAATCACGCGTGCACCCATGGCAGCGGCTAGCTGCGTAGCCGAGAGACCGACAGGCCCTTGTCCAAAGATCGCAATCGTTTCATCACCAGCAAGATCGAGGCGTTTTAGGGCACCCCAGGCGGTACCCGTACCACAGGCAATCGCCGCACCGGTTTCAAATGACAGCTCGGCGGGCAGATCAACGATGGTGCTAGCGGGGCACTTCATGTACTTGGCGTGTGCGCCATTACCGGTTGCCCCATACACTTCGGCAACACCTTCAACGCACAACTGCATCCAACCTGTTGAGCAATGGGGGCAGGCGCCGCAACCGCGGTAATGATGGCACATCGCACGCTGGCCAATATAGGCCTGTTTGGGGCTCACGTTCGAACCGACTGCGACCACCACGCCACAGGGTTCATGCCCAGCAATGACGGGTTCAGCGTTGGCAAAGCCCAGTGATTTCATCGCTTCACCAGGCGCTGCGCGATAAAACTTTAAATCGCTACCGCACATACCCGAGGCTTTGATCTCAAGCACGACTTCATTTGGACCAGGCGTTGGATCTGCAAAGTCTCGCATTTCAATTTTTCGATCGCCAACAAAAACAATGCCTTTCATGTTGAATCCTTTTTAAATGAAGTTGTCTCGAGTCGTTTTGATTACAAAGATGCTTAACGCAAAATAAAGGGGTTGGCTGGTGCGCCTTCGGCGTAAGAGATCCAGACACTCTTTGTTTCAAGGTATTGCTGAATAGAAGCCAAACCGCTTTCACGGCCTAGGCCAGAGTGTTTCATGCCACCAAAGGGCATCATATAACTGACTGCACGATAGGTATTGACCCACACCGTACCGGCCTTGAGTGCAGAGGACATTCTCATTGCTCGACCGATATCGCTGGTCCAGACACCCGCGGCTAAACCATAGATCGTATCGTTCGCCATCTTGATAGCATCCGCCTCTTCATCAAAACCCATGATGGCCAAGACCGGACCAAACACCTCTTCACGCGCGATGCGCATATTCGGATCGACATCCACAAAAATAGTTGGCTCAACAAACTGGCCACCAGGCAGATCGCTTGCGGTCGCTGGGCCACCACCCAAAATACAACGCGCACCTTCGGCTTTGGCAATATCCATGTAATCAAGAATTTTTTTGTACTGCCCTGGCGTGGTCACTGGACCAATATTGGTGTCTGGCGACATTGGGTCACCTTTACGCGCCGAGGCCCCTAAGGCTGCGACCTTTTTAGTGAACTCTTCGCGAATCGAGTTTTGCACCAACAGGCGCGAACCCGCGATACACGTTTGACCTGTTGCCGCGAAAATCCCAGAGATCACACCTGCGGCGGCTTTATCTAAATCGCAATCGGCAAAGACAATGTTGGGTGACTTGCCACCCAGCTCAAGCGATACGCGCTTCATTGATTGTGCGGCCTGTGCATAGATTTTTGCACCTGTCACATCAGAGCCAGTGAAGGTAATTTTGGCGACCTGAGGATGATCTACCAAAGCAGAACCGGCTTCAGCGCCATAACCAGTGACCACGTTAAACACGCCATCTGGAAACCCAGCTTCTTTTGTCAACGCCGCATACTCGAGCGTTGAGACCGACGCAAACTCTGAGGGTTTAATCACGACGGCACAACCCGCTGCAATGGCTGCAGCACATTTCCAAGCAATAAATAGTAGTGGCGAGTTCCATGCCGTTAAGACACCCACGACGCCTACAGCTTCATAGCGCGTAAAGGCAAACATGTCCGGCTTATCAATCGGCATCACGGCGCCTTCGATCTTATCGGCCAGGCCACCGTAATAGCGAAACCATTCTGGGTGATAGTTCACCTGACCGCGCATCTCAGCCATCAATTTACCGTTGTCGCGCACTTCGATTTCAGCTAACCGCTCAGCATGCTTGGTCACTAAATCGGCCAAACGAATCATTAGTTTGCCGCGTTCAGTTGCGGTCATTTTTGACCAAGGGCCTTCGCGCATTGCACGCGAAGCCGCCGCAACGGCTCGGTCGACGTCTTGCGCACAGCCTTGCGGGATCCGTGCCCAAGCCTTGCCCTGGTAAGGATCAATGCTATCAATCCATTTTTTGCCAATGGGCTCAACATATTGGCCATCGATATAGTGATTGTAAGTTTTCATAACAAGGTCTCAGTCTGCTATTGAAGTAAAGTTTTTACGTCTTGCGCAATCGTGGTCATCGCTTGATCAGCCGCCTCAACAATGTTGTACAAGCGAATAAAGCCATGGGGCAAGCTCGCCATTCGTCTCGTCACAACTGACACCCCAGCTGAAATCAATTTCTTTGCATACAGCTCACCGTCGTCTCTTAAGACGTCATACTCTGAAGTCAATATAACCGTGCGAGGTAAATCTTCGATGTTCTGCTGTGCCATCGGTGATATCTTCGGATCACCATACATCGACGCTGGAGCATAGTTTTCGAAAAACCATTCCATGTCGCGTTTCGTCAATTGCATGCCAGCGCTGTAGTGCTGATATGACTGAGTATTAAAATCATGCCCGGTCACGGGGTAAATCAAAAGCTGACCCTTGATCGCCACACGCCCTAGTAACGAATGCGTCGCAACGGCAGCAAGGTTCCCCCCCGCGCTATCACCGCCCACTAGCAACGGCACCGTTGCACCCACAAGTTCTGTTAAATGCGCTGCAGCCCAGTCAATCGCATCTTCACTATCGTTAATGCCAGCTGGAAACGGATGCTCTGGCGCCAAACGGTAATCTACCAAGAGCACTGCGCATTGACTGCGCGCGGCCAACGCGCGCGCCATCGCATCAAAATCATCGAGGGTACCAATCACCCAGCCCCCACCGTGCAAATACACAATCAATCCACTTACTTGTGCTGCAGGCATAAAAAGTCTACCGGCGATTGAACCCGCACGTGTTGGAATCGTGAGATCTTTGACCCGATAGATATCGGGTCCTGTGCCAAGTGCCGCGCGCGTTGCGGCGGTCATGTCCCTGGCATCCTGGGGGGATCCTGCAGATAATGCAGGGCGACCTGCCGCTGCCATTTTTGCAAAGAGTTGGGCAATGGTTGAGTCTAGTGGCATAGGGTGGCTCTCATGTCTTAAATCAACGTTACAAAAGCAATCACTTTCAAAAAATTAGATGCGACGATTCGCCCCCTACTCCGGTTTGATCCCAGCATCCTTAGCAACCTTACCCCAGCGTACTTGTTCCTTTTGAATGTAGTCAGCGAATTGCTCTGGAGTCCAGGGCGTCGGTACAGCACTGAATTGGGCAAACTTTTCAATGACCTCGTTAGACGCCAAGACTTTATTCATCGCCGCGTTAATCTTTTTAACGATCTCTTTAGGGGTGCCTGCAGGGACCAAGATGCCCTGCCACGAACTGATGTCGACGCCCGAGTAGCCAGACTCATTCACCGTTGGGATATTGGGAGCAACTTTTGAGCGCTCGGGCGTCGTAATGGCCAGGCCACGGACCTTGCCGGAGGCCACTTGCGGATACACGCTTGAAAAGGGATCAAACAAAACCTGAATCTGCCCACCCATTAAATCGGTGACCGCTGGCGCACTACCCTTGTATGGGATGTGATTCATCTTGATCCCGGCAAGCCCAGAAAAAAACTCGACGGCCAAGTGAATGGACGTGCCCGCGGTACCGTAATTTAATTTGCCTGGGTTGGCTTTCGCGTAGGCCACCAACTCGGCCAAGGTCGCTGCAGGTACGGTTGGATTGACCGCAATCAATAACGGCTGCACCGACACCATTCCAACTGGATCAAAGCTTTTTAAAGGGTCGTAATTAAGCTTGGCCATCGTCCACTGATTGATCGCCATGGTGCTGATGTTACCCATCACCCAGGTGTACCCATCTGCAGGGCTACGTGCAACCGCCTCGGCACCAATCGCACCACTCGCACCAGCGCGATTTTCTGCGACCACGGTTTGCCCAAGTTCGTCGGTTAATTTGGCAGCCATGGTTCGCGCAACAATATCAGTCACGCCAGCCGGTGGAAACGGAATTACCATTTTGATGCTGCGCTCTGGGAAGGACTGGGCTTGCGCCGCAAACCCGCCCAATACAAGAGCGACTGCAATGGCTTGCTTAAATACTCGTTTTTGAAGCGTTGCGATACGCATGATGTTGTCCCAAAATATTTTTATGTGTTACTCAAGATGCTACCGAACATTGCCGAGTCGTTCAAGACTCATCACATGAAAACGCAATATCGGTACCATTATCACCCTCATACAGGTCACCCACAAAGGCCAAGCCGATCCATTCCCAGCCGTGCTCAGACAGCCAGTCTTTGTAAACCTGGTCTGACAAGTCGCGGGTTGCAGGCATTTCAAAGCGCACCGTCACGCTAAGCGTGATGCCATTCTCGTCGCCATCCATGGCCCACTCAGCGTTATCTTCAGTCAAGGCCACCTCAATCACACCCGTATTGCGCCCTAACGACAACCCCT
>CALQNE010000141.1 GCA_943331855.1 Bordetella parapertussis | reverse complement strand
ACAGCGGCACCATCATCCATGCCAGTGCAGTTTCATACAGAGAGACATCCACAATTTGACCGCGTCGCATCGGATCGGCATCGCGTGTGCGTAGCGCCGATAAGACGCCGATCACCGTCCACATCCCCGTACCCATGTCGTTGAGCGATAAGGGCACGCGGCTCAGCTCATCGCCTTCGTGACCCAAAATACTCATCATGCCACTGTAGGCTTGCGCCAAAGGATCGTAGCCAGGCTTGTCGCTCAGGGGCCCGTTCGCACCAAATGCGCCAAGATTGCAATAGATTAATGATGGACGGGCCGTTGTGAGCGCGTGCGCACCCAGCCCATGGCTGTCAAGATTTCCTGGCTTTAAATTTTGAATCACAACATCAGCGTGCGCGAGAATAAAGTCACGGATGCGGTCAATACAGTCTTTGTCACTGAAATCAGCGCTAATACTTTGCTTGCCATTGTTCATCGCATGAAAGAGTGCGGCCGCACCTTCGATGAAGGGTGGGCCCCAACCACGCGCGTAGTCGCCTGTTTTGGCATTCTCGATCTTGATGACGCGCGCACCTAAGTGCGCAAAAATTTGACCCGCGTAGGGGGCCGCCAAACTGTGGCCAATTTCAATGACGCAAAGACCGGCCAGAGGAAGCGGCTGACTCATTTGACGCTTCCCTGGTAGCCGTACTGTGAGCGTGCCGCTTCAAGTGTGATGTAGCCATCTAAGAGGTCTGCTTCTATTGAAGCAACGGGGCGCTCTTTAGGATCACCGTAGCCACCACTGCCGGCTGGTTGCAGCAAGACGCGATCACCCAGATGCACGATTTCGGTTGCACCCTTACTGGGCATCGTACGCTCGGTGCCATCGGGGCTCACAATCCGACATTCGAACAACCCGCCGGCGAGGCCGCCAAAGTAACCTTCGGGGGCAGCTTGACCACGTTCGCCTGCTGCAGTGATGGTGGCTTCTTCGAAGCCCACGCGATAGGTGCGCCTAGAGGTTAAGCCGCCTCGCCAACGACCAGCACCTCCACTGTCAGGCACAAGTGCCCAGGCCTCAACCATGATGGGCATAGTTTGTTCGATGAACTCAACGGGTAAGGCGCCCGCGTTGCCGACGTAGACGCGAATACCATTGATGCCATCGCGTGTGGCGCGGGCCCCCATACCACCGCCGTGTGGTTCGACTAAGCTGATAAATTCTTTGCCCGTGCGGCGCACGCGCGCCTCGTTCGGGTCGCGTCCACCAAAGACGCCAGAACAGGCGGCACAGTTGCTCTGACCAATGATGCGCTCGGGTACAGCTTGCGACAAGGCCTTCAAACAGAGGTCGATGACGCGAGGTGAGGTTTCGGTGTTGCCACTGACGACTGAAGCCGGAAACGTGCAGTTCACGATACTGCCTAAAGGGGCCTCAATGGTGACAGGGCGGTAGCAGCCTTGATTGATTGGGATCGCAACATCGGTGAGCGCTTTGACGGTAAACCACGTGCTATTGCAGGTGACTGCAAGTGGGCAGTTGATTCCGCCGCGCGCTTGCTTGCCGGTACCGGTGTAATCAAAATGTATTTGATCGCCCGAGACCGTGACTTTGACTCTAATGGGAATATTCGCACCCGACCAGCCGGGCGATTGCACGCCTTCAACGAAGTCTTCTGCCTCATAGACACCATCAGGAATGCCGCGAATCGCTTCGCGCATTAAAGTTTCAGAGTGATCGAGTGAGCGCTTCATGGCATCGCGCAAGGCCTCTGAGCCATATTTTTTAACTAAAGATTGAATGCGCTGGTCGCCTACGAACGTGCCGGCGTATTGCGCCTGGATATCTAGCAAGCGGCCCTCGGGGTCGCGCGTATTACTGACAATCATCTTTTGTACGTCGCGAACAATCTCATCGTTGCGAAACAGCAGCACAGGTGGAATGCGGATGCCTTCGCCGTAAATATCCCAAGTGTTCAAGGCATAGCTGCCAGGCGCTTGGCCGCCGATATCATTCCAGTGGCCTCGGGTCATGACAAAGGCAACGATTTCATTGTCGACAAACACCGGCCGGGTGATTTGGATATCGGGTTGATGATTGCCACCGCCCAAGTAGGCATCATTGCTAATGATGACGTCACCAGGGCGCAGGTTGTCTCGCCCAATCGCTTCAACTGAAACTTTGGTTGAGATCACGGCCGAGCCCAACATGGTTGGGATGTCGTTGCCTTGCGCAACGAGTTGCATCTGCGCATCAAACACAGCGGCAGAGGCATCAGCACCCAAATGCATGATCGGGCTGGCCGCCGTGCGCATCATGGCGATTTTCATTTCACGTGCAATCGCATAAAGTGAATTGCGTAGAATTTCGTAAACAATGGTTTGCATGTTGACCCTAGAGTGAGATGCGCAGATTGCCAACTGCATCAATGCGGGCCGTTTGACCCGCTTTGAAAATCAGACAACTGCTTTGCTCTTCGATAATGGCAGGCCCTTCGATGACCGCGAGCGCAGCAAGGCTCGCGCGCTGATAGGTCGGTAGCGCTTGCATGTGACCATCAACGTAGACCTCGCGCGTTCGCACAACGGCCTGAGAGGGCGTTGTGGCGGTGGCGAGCGGTTGCTTCACGATCCCGCGCCAGCCAGTGCGCACGCTGGCTTGTATGCGCAAATTCACCAGCACAATCGGCTGATCTGGCTTGGTGAAGTTCCACATCCGTTTGTGGTTGAGCTCAAAACCCGCGCGGACGGTTGCAATCAGCTGGGCGTGTCCAGCCTGCTCAAGTAGTTGGGCCGGGATATCGACCGAAATTGAGGCGGGTTGACCGGTGTAGCGGCAGTCTGCGCGAAAACTGCAGGTAACATCCTGGTTAATTTGTTGGGTGCCAAAGGTTGTTACCGCTTGTTGCCTGAGTGCTGCACAAAGTGCGGCAATGGCCGAGGGCGCAATCGCCTCGAGTTCAGTTTCAACCGCAGTTTGCCCATCAAATTGTCGGTCTGCCACGATCATACCAAAGGCGCTGAACAGGCCTGGCAACGGGGGCACAATGACCTCTTTGATTTCGAGCTCTTCGGCAAGATCAATCGCGTGAACAGGGCCGGCACCGCCATAGCACATGTACGACAGCTCGCGCGGATCGTAACCGCGCTCAACGGTCATCAAGCGCATGGCTTGCGCCATCAGCGCGTTTGCAACGACGCGAACAGTCCAGGCCGCTTCGAGCGCCGAGATGCCTAGTGGTTTAGCCAGATGTTCTTCTACGGCCAGTAGCGCCGCTTGCGCGTCAAGCTTGAACTCGCCACCTAAAAATGAATTTGGATCGACATAGCCAAGTAAAACATTACAGTCGGTGACCGTTGGGCGTTTGCCGCCACGGCCATAACAGGCGGGGCCTGGATCTGCCCCTGCGCTTTGTGGGCCGATGTGTACCCCGCCACCGCTATCAATCCAGGCGATCGAGCCACCGCCGGCGCCAATCGAATCAATGTCGATGGTGGGCGCACGTACGGCGTGGGTGTGCAACAGGCTGCTGGTGCGTAGTTCAGGCCGCGAGTCGCGAATGAGTGATACGTCAAAGGTTGTGCCACCCATGTCGCCTAACAAAACCCCGGGTAGCTGCGCCTGCTCGCTGGCGCGCACAGCGGCGCTCACGCCGCCCGCGGGGCCCGATTCGAGCAGCACGATTGGTTTGGCCGCAACCACCTCGGTTGACGCCAGCCCCCCGTTTGACTGCATAAATAATAGTTCGCCTTGAAAGCCAGCAGCTTGAAGCTGCTGATCAAAATGATGGATGTACCGGCCACAGACCGGCCCGAGTAACGCATTCATCACAGTCGAGCTCGTGCGCTCGTACTCTTGCATTTCAGGATTGACCTGATGTGAGGCGGTGATGAAATGATCGGGCAGCAATTGCTTGAGTGTCTTGAGCGCTTGTTGTTCGTGGGTTGGGTTCACGTAGGCGTGTAAAAAACAAATCGCAACGGCTTCGATGTCTGAATTTTTTATTTTTGTGGCTAAGTGGCTAAGGGCAGCAAGATCTAACGGTGTTTCAACTGACCCGTCTGGGCGAAGGCGTTCAGCTATTTCAAGGCGCCAACGCCGTTCAACGAGGGGTTTTGGATTTTCAAATTGCAGGTCATAGAGGTCGGCCCGATCGTGACGCGAGACTCGGCGCAATTCGAGAATGTCGCGAAACCCCGCAGTCGTGATCAACGCGGTCTTAGCCCCCTTGCCCTCGACAATCATGTTCGTGGCCATAGTCGTGCCATGGCCAATAAAACCAACCTGGGCGCTGGTTTTTCCACTCAGTTCAAGGATGCGATGAAAGCCATGCATGGCGCCCACCACGCGATCTGAGGGGGTTGTGGGCACTTTGGTCGACCAGATTTGACCCGTGTGGTCATCCACCAGGACAATGTCTGTAAATGTGCCACCCACATCGATACCAATGCGATTCATAAAATATCAAACCTTCAAGCAAAAAATACCAAGACTGATGGTCGTTTTAGGCTGACGCCTTGTCAAGCCCGACACCCCTTGGTTTGCCCTAGGTTAGGGGCTTCGGGGGGCAAAAGCGCCCACTGCGGATGCTGGGAGCGGTTTCATTGGAATTCGTCGTAGTAATAAATTAAAATGTTAATAACGTTACAAATTGAACGAATTTTGCGTGTATGGCTCTGCTGACGATTCTGCATTTTCCTGACAAACGCTTGCACAAGGTTGCGAAACCTGTTGCCGTGGTGACGGATCGCATCCGCAAATTAGCCGCCGATATGGCCGAAACCATGTATGACGCGCCCGGCGTGGGTCTGGCGGCGACCCAGATCGATGTCCATGAGCGTGTCGTGGTGATCGATGTCAGTGAAAACAAAGATGACTTAATGGTGCTGATTAATCCAGAGATCCTCTCGGTGAGCGAAGAAAAAACGCCTCACGAAGAGGGCTGTTTGTCGGTGCCCGGGGTCTACGATGAGGTCATTCGGCCTTCGACGGTACGCGTTCGTGCGCTAAACCTTGAAGGGGAAGTGCACGAGTTTGACGCGGAAGGGTTGCTCGCGGTCTGTGTACAGCACGAGATTGATCATCTAAACGGGAAGGTGTTTGTGCAACACTTGTCATATTTGAAACAGACTCGGCTCAAAGCCCGTCTGCGCAAAGAGCAGCGCGAACTCGAGCGGGCCTAGCCCTGACCCATGCATATTGAAATCTTGGGCTATTTGGCGGCATTTTTAACGACCGCTGCATTTTTTCCGCAAACATATAAAACAATCAAAACCCGCGACACCAAAGCAATTTCACTCGCGATGTATGTGTTGTTTACGCTGGGCATTGCCCTGTGGTTGGCGTATGGTCTGTTGATTGAGTCTTGGCCACTTATCTTTGCCAATGCCATCACGTTTGTGATGGCATTGACCATTTTGATTCTGAAGCTTAAAGAGCGCTAGAGGCGCCCGACCAGCCTTGTATAAATGAAGCAGCGCTTTGCCGCTTTCCGCCGGCACGCTGTAATTCGGTTAGCCGCAACAGACCCCGCGCCGTGGCGATATCAAGCCCTTCAGAACTTATGGCCACCACACTGCCAGGGCTTGCTTGCGTGATCGTGTCTTCAAGCGCGACGGCACCCCAAACCTTGACGGGCTCTTCGATGGCAGGTAGCTGTAGCGTTGCGCCCGGCACGGGGTTAAAGGCCCGGATCCTTCTTGCAAGCTGTGTAGCGGGCTGATTGAAGTCAAGCGCAGCCTCGGCTTTATTAAGCTTGGAGGCGTAGGTGACGCCTTCTGAGGGTTGTGGCTGTGGCACGAGCGTGCCGCCGGGCAAAGCTTGCAAGGCAGCGACGACAAGACGCGCGCCTTGTGCAGCCAGCTTGTCATGCAGACTTGCGGCGGTTTCGTCGTGGGCGATCGCAAGAGACTCGACTAAAAGCATCGCGCCGGTATCAAGTCCTGCATCCATCTGCATGATGGTCACGCCCGTGTGTGTATCACCCGCCTCGATTGCGCGTTGAATGGGTGCCGCACCACGCCAGCGGGGTAGCAAGCTGGCGTGAATGTTTAGACATCCGTAGCGTGGCGTGGTCAATACCCAGCTCGGCAGCAGTAGCCCGTAGGCCGCGACGACCAATACATCGAGCTGAGCCTGTTCGAGTACGCTACGTGCGCTGTTTGCATCGTCGGGATATTTGCCGTCTAACCGTAAGCTGCGCGGCTGTGCGATCAGGATCCCATGCTCAAGGGCGCACTGCTTGACGGCACTTGGTGTCAGTTTGAGCCCGCGACCTGAGGGACGATCGGGCTGAGTCAGCACCAAAGGCACCTCAAACCCTGCGGCCAAAACAGCCTGCAAAGCAAGCCGCGAAAATTCAGGCGTACCGGCGAACCCCACCCGTAAAGGGGGTGCGCTGACTGCCGTGCTCGAGCGTATGATGACGGGCATTATTATCGCGGCAACATATTGGGTTAAATCTTCTCGGCCCATAAGTCGTATTCGTCCGACTCAGTGACGCGCACGCGCACGAGATCGCCCGGTTTGAGCGGCACGGCGCAATCCACAAACACGCTGCCATCGATTTCGGGTGCATCGGCGCTAGAGCGACCCACGGCACCTTCTTCATCGACTTCATCGATCAGCACGTCGAGCTCTTTGCCTACTTTGCGTGCGAGGCGCTCAGTTGAAATCGCTTGTTGATGCGCCATAAAGCGGTCGTAGCGCTCTTGCTTGACTTCATCAGGTACTGCACCCTCAAGGGCGTTCGCGGGCGCACCCTCGACCGGTGAATATTGAAAACAACCCACGCGGTCAAGTTGCGCTTCTGACATCCAGTCGAGCAAGTATTGAAATTCGCTATCGGTTTCTCCTGGAAATCCAACGATAAAGGTTGAACGCAAGGTAATGTCGGGGCATTGTTCGCGCCAGCGATGGATACGCGCCATCGTGCGATCTTCGAAGGCGGGGCGCTTCATGGCCTTCAGAATGCGCGGACTGGCGTGTTGAAAGGGAATATCGAGATAGGGCAGAATTTTGCCTTCGGCCATGAGCGGAATGACTTCGTCGACGTTTGGATAGGGATACACATAATGCAGGCGAACCCAAATACCTAGCTCGGATAACGCCGAGCAGAGTTCGGTCATACGGGTCTTAACCGGACGACCGTTCCAGAAGCCACTGCGGTATTTAATATCGACACCATAGGCACTGGTATCTTGCGAAATGACTAAAAGCTCTTTGACCCCCGCGCGCGCTAAACGTTGAGCCTCATCAAGCACATCACCGACTGGACGGCTGACGAGATCGCCGCGCATTGAGGGAATAATGCAAAAACTACAGCGATGATTACAGCCTTCAGAAATCTTGAGGTAGGCGTAATGGCGGGGCGTGAGCTTGATGCCTTGTGGGGGCACCAGATCGGTAAAGGGGTCGTGCAAGGGGTTTGGTGGCGCCGCTTCGTGTACGGCTCGGACGACTTGCTCGTATTGCTGGGGGCCCGTGACCGCCAGCACACTGGGGTGCACCGCACGAATCACCGACTCATCGACACCCATACACCCTGTCACAATCACGCGACCGTTTTCAGCGATCGCTTCGCCGATCGCATCTAAAGACTCGGCCTTGGCGCTATCGATAAAGCCGCAGGTATTGACGACCACCACATCGGCGTTGTTGTAATCAGGAACAATCAGATAGCCCTCGGTACGCAGTTGCGTAAGGATGCGCTCTGAGTCAACGAGCGCTTTAGGACAACCGAGACTCACAAAACCGACTTTTGGGGAAGACATGACGCGCCACCTGGCAGGCCGCAGCCCGCATGAAAGAGAGGCAGATTTTACCTTCGATCGACGCTAGCCCCTACAATCGACTTATGACACAAGCTGCCCCCGCACTCTCTGATAGCCTATTGGCCACCGCCCGCGCCCTCGGCGCCGTTGAAAACGGCCAGTCTTTGACCGACGCCTTGCTCGAGGATCAGCCCGATTTACGGCCTTCAGCGCAAGCCCTGAGCTTTTATGCCATGCGTCATTGGGGACAGGCCATGGCGTTGCGTCGGTTGCTCCTGGATCGCGTTCCACAAAACCCTACAGTTTATGCATTGCTTGGGTTGAGCCTGCTGTTACTAGAGGTGGCCTTGAGCGAAGCTGCCGAGCGTGATCCGGCGGCTCCAACCTATACCGCACATACTTTGGTGGACCAGGCGGTGCAGTCGACTCAGGGCCAGCGGGACACCTTAAATTTTAAAGGGTTGGTGAACGCCGTTTTGCGCCGGTTTCAGCGTGAGCGTGCGGCCTTGCTTGCACAACTGGCACAAGATCTTGAGGCGCAGTACAACCATCCAAAGTGGTGGATTGAGGCCTTGCAAAAAGCCTACCCCCAAGACTGGCAGCGCTTGCTTCAGACCGCGAATGTGCATCCGCCCCTGACGCTTAGGGTGAATGTGCGGGCGACAACGCGCGAAGCGGTCGAGCAGGCTTTTGCTGCACAAGGAATTACTGCGACGGCGTTTGGCACTGCGGGCCTCGTGCTCGAGGTGCCACGCCCGATCGCCTCGCTCCCTGGGTATTCGCAAGGCTGGTGGTCGGTGCAAGACGCCGGCGCACAGCTCGCTGCGCCCTTGCTCGAGTTAAAAGATGGCATGCGCGTTCTGGATGCGTGTGCGGCGCCTGGCGGCAAAACGGCCCACATGCTCGAACTTGCCAAGCTCAAATTGACGGCGCTCGATATTGATAACGCCCGAATGGGCCGCGTCGAGCAAAACCTTGAACGATTGGGTTTGCTCAATGATGAGGTTGAGTTGATTGCCGAAAGTGCTATGCGTGCCCATACATGGTGGGATGGCAAGCCGTTCGATGTTGTGCTTGCCGATGTCCCCTGTACGGCCTCGGGCATT